>NZ_JACCSO010000571.1 GCF_013812955.1 Nannocystis sp.
GCCTGGTGGTGCTCGAGCGCAACACCGGGGTCGCCGCCCAGAGCGTCGCCTGTGATGCCACCCAGCTGGTCGCCGGCCTCGCCGACGGTCGCCTGCGTCGCTGGCGGCGCAGCGGCGGCCTGCCGGCGCACGACCTGCACGGCCACACCGCCGAGGTCGACGCCCTCGCTCTCGGCCCCGACGGTCATCTGCTCGCCAGCGGCGATCGCAGCGGTCGCCTCTACCTCTGGGCCTGGAACGACGCCGCGATTGCGACCGCGGTCGCCGAGGCCACGCGCATGTGCATGAGCGTGCGCCAGCGTCAGGCGCTGCTCGACGAGTCGGGCGACGAGGCCGCTGTCGGCGCCGAGGCCTGTGCGCGCCGGCGTGAGCCGGGTATGCCCTGACGCGTTAAGCGCGCTCGCGAAAAATTCGACCACCGTGATCGAAGTCCGCAGCCGGGTTACTCGAGGGGCGAGGCCCCTGCGTAGCGACGCCGCCACCGCAGTGTCATCACCGCGGGAGCCCTCACCGAGTCCATCGACCTGACCTCCGGGCCAGGTAATTCTCCTGCGAGCCTCCGGGCTGTTGCCAGGTCGCGGCCTTACGGTCGAGACCAGCCCCCTGGTTCGTGTCGACAAAGGAACCGCCATGCTGCCACCACGACGAGGATCCCCGCTCGGGGAGATCCTGCTCTTTGGGACATGTCTCTCGCTCGTCCTGCCGGTCGGGCCGGCGCTCGCCGAACCGGCCGGACTGCCCGACTGGGGCGTCGCCAGCAAAAAACCTCCGCCCGCAGCGCCCGCACCCGAAGCCACTCCTACACCCCCTCCTGCACCCACTCCCGCGCCCGCCCCGGAAGCCGCCGCAGCGCCGAACGCCGAGCCCGACATCGTGCTCGAGCCCGACGCCGAGCCCGCGGCTCCCCAGTCGTCCCAGGCCGGCCGTCGCCCCAAGTCCACGAAGTCGAAGTCGAAGCCCAAGCCCCGGGTTCAAGTCGCCGCTGCACCGACCGTGCCGGCGGTCCAGCCCCAGCCCGCCCCGACTCCGACCGCCGTGGGCCACAAGGATGCGGCCCATCGCAACGGCCACGGTGAGGTGCTCGCCGGCGCCCTGCTGACCACCGCCGGCCTCGCGAGCATCGGCGTCATGTCCGGCGGCCTCTACCTCAACCGCCACTCGAAGCGCGAGTTGGAGCGGGGCGAGGGCCGACCGGAGCAGGAACTCGCGCCGCTTCACGACCAGAAGCGCCAGGCCGAGACCATGATCGCCGCCGGTGCGATCGCCGGCGCCGCGGGCCTCGCCCTCGGCATCGCGCTGTTGACCATCGGCGCCCGCGACCTCAAGGCCGCCCGCCGTGAGCCGCTGTCCGCGCGCGTGCGCGTCGCCCCGACCCTCGGCGGCTTCGTGCTCGCCGGCCGCTTTTAACCCCGTCGCCAAAGATCTTCAGGAGCACCCCGCCATGAGCCTTCGTTCCACCCCCCCGATCCGAGCCATCTCCGGCGCCGCGCTGGCGACCGTCATCAGTCTGTCTTTTGGAGCATGTTCTCCCGTCAAGCTCTCCGACGACACCGAGGCCACCGACACCACCGACAGCGCCGCCACAGACGGCATCAGCAGCGGCGGCAGCGGCAGCGAGTCCGGTGGCGCCGAGGGCGGCGAGGCCGTCCCGACCGCCTGCGTCGAGCTCGCGCCGCGCATCCTCGGCGTGCTCGAGACCAACTGCGCCAAGTGTCACGGCCCCGGCAGCTCCGGCCAGGGCGGCATCGACTACATCCTCGACGTCCAGCGCCTGATCGAGACCGACAAGGTCGTGCCAGGCGACCCCGAGGCCTCGCGTATCTACGCGCGCATGGTCAGCCCCGCGTCCCCCATGCCGCCGGTCGCCGAGATGAAGCGCCCGAGCGACACCGACATCGAGTCGATCGGGAAGTGGATCGAGCAGTGCGCCGGCGTGCAAAGCTGCGGCGACCAGGCGTTCATCGACAAGGACACCATGCTGAAGGCCATCAGCACGGACCTCAGCTCGAGCGACGCGATCAGCTCGGAGAACCGCAAGTTCATCCGCTACTTCAGCTTCGTGCACCTGCACAACGCCGGCTGGTGCGACTCGGAGATCGAGCTGTTTCGCCAGTCGCTGTCGAAGACCGTCAACAGCCTGTCGCAGGAGACCCAGATCAAGCCGCCGGTCGCCATCGACACCCAGCGCCTGATCTTCCGCGTCGACATCAGCGACTACGACTGGGACCGCGACGACGGCGAGGACGCCCCCAGGCTCAGCGAGCCCTCGTTCTACTTCCGCCGCAACGAGACCGAGATCGCCCAGGAGCTCGGCAAGACCTTCGCCGACAAGTGGGAGATGATCGCCGATCAGAACCCCTACAACGTCGAGTTCCTCGGCCAGACGGCCGAGGACATCAAGAACGACACCGAGACCAAGTTCCCGATCATGCAGGGCGACGCCTTCATCGACGCGGCCACCCGCTCGCCGCTCTACTACGACATCCTCGGGATCCCGGGGCGCAGCGGTCGGCTGCTCGAGAGCGACCTGCCCTGCGCCAACGTCAACGACTGCCTCGAGACCCAGCTCGGCATCAACATCATCGCCGACATCAAGGACGAGCTCGAGAACAACAAGGCCAAGGTCGCGCGCGCCGGCTTCCACGAGTCGGACGTGTCGGACTTCAACCGCGTCATCGAGCGCCACCTGTTCGCCAACGCCAACAACCGCGCGTTCTGGATCAGCTACGACTTCGCCAGCGAGTCGGGCTTCTCCAACATCGGCGTGCATCCGCTCGACTTCGACTTCGACGGCGGCGAGATCATCTTCAACCTGCCCAACGGCATGCAGGCGTACATGCTCACCGACAAGAAGGGCACGCGGCTCAACGAGGGCCCGATCAACATCGTCCAGGACGAGAGCCAGAAGGACTTCCTGGTCCGCAACGGCGTGTCGTGCATGGGCTGCCACAGCGCCGGCATGATCAAGGTCCAGGACGACATCGGCCACGAGCTCCGGCAAGGCCTGACCGAGACCCAGTTCGACGACCTCGAGAAGGACCAGATCCGCCGCCTCTACCCGACGCGCGACGAGTTCGACGTCCACCTCGAGGAGGACATCCGCCGCTTCAACGAGTCGCTGACCCTCGCCGGCGTCGAGGTCGGCGGCGCGAAGGAGCCGATCATCACGAGCTTCCTGTCCTTCGACGAGAACGTCGGGCTGCGTCGCTCCGGCGCCGAGTTCATGCTGCGCGAGCAGGTCATGGCCAAGGACGTCGGCCGCCTGAGCCCTGACCTGCTCGAGCTGACCAAGACCGGCGGCACCGTCCAGCGCCAGGACTTCACCTCCAACTACGCCGCGAGCGCCTGCATCCTCAACCTCGGCCTCACCCGCTGCTGCCCGAACAAGACCGACCAGCTCGACCCGATCTGCAAGTTCTGATACCCCCGCCGCGCATGGCCCCCGCCCGGACAGATCTGGCGACCTGTCCGGGCGGCTTTTTGTCCGCCGCAGGGCGCCGGAGCGAGGCGCGTCAGTACGGCTTGCCGTAGATCACCGCGACGTCCCACAAGTAGTGGCACACGAAGCCCGGCCACCAGCTGCGGGTCTTCACCGCGATCCACGCCCACGCCAGTCCGCAGCCGAAGGCCGCCACCCACAGCACCGGCGGCCCCACATACAGGTGCGCCAGCGTGAAGGCCACCGCCGACGCCAGACAGCCCCACCACGGCCCGAAGCGCCCCGCGACCGGTAGCGCGACCGCGAGCCGCCACACCAATTCCTCACCGCCGGTCACCAGCAGCAGCACCGGTAACGCCAGCGCCGCCGGCAGCAGCGTGGCCCAGGCGTAGAGCTCCGTCAGCGGCGCCATCAGCTCGGGGGCCAGCGCGTGCAGCACCTGCGCCACCAACCAGCCGAGCGCGTACAGGACCAGCGCGGCGCCTGCCCCAAAGAGCAGGTGCCAGCGACGCGGTCGCAGCAGCGTGCGCCACGGCAGGCCGAGCCCGAGCAGCGCCGCCGGGATCAGGATCAGGTTGGCGATCGTCATGCAGCGCCAGATATCGCCGGTGAGCGCGCGCAAGCCAGTAATTAACAGCGCCGCCAGCGGCACGAACAGCAGCAGCCGCGGCGCCGCAGCGGCGCACTTGGCCAAGATCTGTCGTTCATCCGTATGCGCCACCAGCCGCAGCGACACCCCGAGCCAGGGCGGGACGTCTCGCGCCAACCTATCAATCTGCGCCAGGTCCAGCGCCCGCGGCTCACGACCCAGCAGCGCCCGCGTCTGCGCCAGCTCACCGACGATCCCGTCGCGCAGCATGCCCAGCTGCGCGCGCGTCAGCGGCGGCGCCGGCAGCAGCCGCTCCATCACCGCCAGGGCAGGGGCCAGCAGCGGGGCAGGGGCGGGCAGCAGCCACACCCGCAGCCCCAGCGCCGCCGCGATCCGCAGCACCCACGCGTGCAGCGGCAAGCGTTCGGGCCCGACCAGGTCGAAGGTCATGCCGATTGTTTCGGGCCGCTCCAGCGCCGCGACGATCCCCTCCGCGACGTCCACGGCGGAGACAGGTTGCAGCAGCGCCCGCCCGCCGGCCGGCGCCGGAAACACCGCCGCATGGCGCAGCATCGCCGCCAGGTTGGTGATGAAGTCGTCGCCCGCGCCGAAGATCACCCCCGGCCTGACGATCGTCCACGCCAGCCCCGAGTCGATCACCACCTGTTCACCCCGCCACTTGCTCGCCTGATACGGCGCGGCTGGATCGTCGTGCACCCCCGCCACGCTGACGTGCACCAGGCGCTGGACCCCGGCCGCCGTGCAGGCCATGGCCAAACGCTCCGCCCCCTCGACGTGCGCCGCCGCGAAGCTCTGCCCGCGCGCCGCCTTGATGCCGACGAGGTTGACGACCGCATCACAACCGCGCAGCGCCGCCACCAGCGCGGCCGGCTCGCCGTTCAGATCGACACGAACATCAATACCGACCCCGGCGCCGACCCCGGTCTCCGGGCTGTTCCCAGGGACCTGTCCTTTCGACCAGGCCGCCCGCCGCCCGCGCGCCAGCACCCGCGGTTCGTGACCCAGAGCGAGCAGCCGCGCGGCGACATGTCGTCCGACAAAGCCGCTGCCCCCCGCGATCGCGACCCGCATGCCGCGGCGAGGTTCCCACCACCCGTGCCGGATGCCAAGCGCGAGCGCCCGTTGCCCATCCAGGACCCGGTACGAACGCCTGGTGCTTGCAACGACCCCCCGCGTCGGTCCACTGTGGAGATCATCCCCGTGTTGACCGCCGCCGCCGAACCCGTCGCCCGTCCGCTCCACCAGCGCCTCGCCGCGCGGATCATCGGCGGCGCCGATCGCCTGATGCGCGCCGGTCTGCGCCGCATGTTGATGGGGCAGGGCGTCGGCCCCACGAGCGCGAGCGAGCTCGACGCGCTGCTGCTCGAGCTCGGGCGCTACAACGATCCGGAGGTCCTCGCCGACCCCGATCGCCTGCTCGCCCCGCCGCCCGGCCGCGTCCGCCTCATCACCGTCGCCCGGCGCCAGGTCACCGACGGTCACGCCGGCCACTACAGCTTCAGCTCGACCTACCGCCCGTTCCACCCCGGCTACGCGCAGGTCTACGCCAGCTACGACCGCGTCGACACCGTGCACGTGCACGCCTGGGAGCACACTCGCCCGGCCCGCGCCTCGATCGTGCTCGCCCACGGCTGGGGGGTTGGCGCCCTGCGCCTGCACGAGCTCGAGTTCAGCATCAGCACGCTGTTTCGCGAGCTCGGCCTCGACGTGTACTTCTTCGTCCAGCCGTTTCACGGCCTGCGCCGGCCCTCGAGCTCCCGCTTCAACGGCGAGCTGCACCCCTCCACCGACCTCGTGCGCACCAACGAGGGCTTCATCCAGACCTGCCAGGATCTGCGCGCGCTGATCGGCGCCATCATCGATCGCCGCGGCGCCCCCGTCGGCATGATGGGCTCCAGCCTCGGGGGCTACACCGCGGCCCTGATCGCCTCGATCGAGCCCCGCCTCGACTTCGTGGTCCCGATCATGGCCCCCGCGAGCATGGCCGGGCTGATGTGGGACCACGGCGCCGGCGACCCCTTCCGCCGCCAGACCGAACAGGCCGGCATGACCCGCGAGCGCTTCCACCACGCCTGGGCCCTGCACTCGCCGCTCAGCCACCAGCCCAAGGTCCCCTGGGAGCGCCGCCTCATCGTCGCCGCCGCCGATGACATCCTCGTCACCCCCGACCAGATCGACGCGCTCTGGGAGCACTGGCAGCGACCCCGCCGCTTCACCTTCGCCGGCGGCCACATCCTGCAGATCGGCCGCCGGGCGTACATCCGTGAGCTCGCCCGCTTCCTCGCCGGCCTCGGCTTGCTGCCCGACACGCCCCGCGCCCGCGCCATCTCGGCGCCGCTTCCGGTCCTGGCGCCCGCCGGTCCACGCACCGTGATGGGCCTGCGCCGTTAGCGCGACGTCGCCGCGCTTGCGCCGCGGATCCCAGCTTTGCTAGCCTGAGACCTGCGCTCGGGCCTCGCGTCCGGGCGAACACCGTTTGTAGCGTGCAGGAGCAGCCGTGGCCAACTTCCTCGAAGACAACGACGACCTTCTCTTTTATCTCGAGCGCGGCGGCATCGACTGGCCGGCGATCGTCGGCATGGTCGAGCAGGACTACAAGGCCCCTCAGGGTTACACCTCGGTCGACGAGGCGCTCGCTGCTTACCGCGACATCCTGCAGATGGTCGGCACCTTCGCCGCCGACGAGGTCGCCCCCCACGCCGCGGTGATCGATCGCAAGGGCGTCAAGCTGGTCGACGGCGAGGCCGTGCTCTCGCCCGAGCTCGACAAGATCTTCGAGCAGATGAAGGGCCTCGACCTGCACGCGCTCTCGCTCCCGCGCGAGTTCGGCGGCATCAACTGCCCGATGCTCGTGCACTTCATGGTCACCGAGCTGCTGGCCCGCGCCGAGGTCTCGGTGATGGCGCACTACAACTTCCACAGCGGCATCGCCCTGAGCCTGCTGATGTACTCGGTCGACGAGGGCACGACCAGCTTCGACCGTCAGACCCGCACGCTCACCGGCACCCGCTTCGCCCCCGAGATCGCCGAGATCCTGCGCGGCGACGCCTTCGGCAGCATGGACATCACCGAGCCCGACGCCGGCAGCGACATGGGCGCCCTCAAGAGCAAGGGCGAGCAGGACGAGCACGGCGACTGGTTCGTCAGCGGCCAGAAGATCTTCATCACCTCGGGCCACGGCAAGTATCACATCGTCATCGCCCGCACCGAGAAGCCCGAGCCCGGCAAGCTCGGCCTCGACGGCCTGTCGCTGTTCCTCGTGCCCGCCTACCAGGACCTCCCGGACGGCGGCCGCAAGCGCCTCGCCACCCTCGACCGCCTCGAGGAGAAGCTCGGCCACGAGGGCTCCGCCACCGCCGCGATCACCTTCGACCGCAGCCCCGCCCAGCTGATCGGCAAGCGCGGCGAGGGCTTCAAGCTGATGCTGATGTTGATGAACAACGCCCGCATCGGCGTCGGCTTCGAGTCGATCGGCCTGTGCGAGGCCGCCCTGCGCCTCGCCAAGGCCTACGCCGCCGAGCGCCGCAGCATGGGCAAGACCATCGACAAGCACGAGATGATCGCCGACTACCTCGACGAGATGCGCACCGACATCCAGGGCCTGCGCGCCCTCGCCATGTACTCCGGTGAGCACGAGGAGCTCGGCCAGCGCCGCCGCATGCAGGCCAGCCTCGACCACGACGAGGGCAGTCTCGAGCGCGCCCGCCTGCTCAAGGAGGCCCGCCGCCACGCCCACAAGGCCCGCCGCGTCACCCCGCTGCTCAAGTACCTCGCCGCCGAGAAGGCCGTCGAGATGGCGCGCCGCTGCGTGCAGATCCACGGCGGCAGCGGCTACAGCAAGGAGTACGGCGCCGAGAAGCTGCTGCGCGACGCCCTGGTCATGCCGATCTACGAGGGCACCAGCCAGATCCAGTCGCTGATGGCGATGAAGGATGCGATGGGCAGCATCATGAAGAACCCGCAGAAGTTCTTGACGCGGGTCGCCCAGGCCCGCTGGCGCAGCCTCTCGGCGCTCGACCCGCTCGAGCGCCGCGTGGCTCGCCTGAGCGCCCTCTCGCTGTCCGCCCAGCAGCACCTGATCCAGCGCACCGCCACCGACAAGCTGCGCAGCCTCGGCAAGCACAAGGTCCGCGAGTGGTCGAAGGAGTTCTTCCAGAACTGGGAGCCCAAGCGCGACTTCGCCTACGCGATGCTGCACGCCGAGCGCCTCGCCAAGCTGATGGCCGACGTCGCCATCTGCGAGATCGTGCTCGGACAGGTGAGGAAGCACCCCGAGCGCCGCGACCTGCTCGAGCGCTACCTCGAGCGCGCCGAGCCCCGCTGCACCTTCCTGCACGACGAGATCACCACCCGAGGCGACCGCCTGCTCGCCCAGCTGCGCGAGCAGCAGGGTGACGACGGCGCCGTCGCCGAGCGGGCCTGATGCTCAAACCTCCGCCCGCCCGCCGCGTCCAGGGCGGGGTCGCGACCTCGGACGTGATCCTCTCCGCGCGCGTCGGCGACAACGCCGAGCTCTTCGCCCAGATCCTCGCGCTGCACGTGCCCGTCGGCAGCCTCGTCGCCGACGTGACCTTCGGCCTCGGCGCGTTCTGGAAGAAGGTCCCCGCGGGCGCCTACCGGGTGCTCGCCTCCGACATCGCGCTCAAGCCCGAGGTCCGCGCGCCCGAGGGCTTCGCGTTGCAGTCCGGCGTCGACTGCCGCGCGCTGCCCCACAAGGACGCGAGCCTCGACGCCCTCGTGCTCGACCCGCCGTACATGGAGGGTCTTTATCGCCGCGAGGTCGGGCACATGGCCGGCTCGGGCAGCCACGCCGCGTTTCGTCGCGCCTACAGCCACAGCGCGGCGACCGAGGACGGCCCGCGCTGGCACGACGCCGTCGTCGACCTCTACGCCCGCGCCGGTCGCGAGGCGCACCGGGTGCTGCGTCCGGGCGGCGTGTTGATCGTCAAGTGCCAGGACGAGGTCAGCGCCAACACCCAGCGCCTGACCCACGTCGAGCTGATCACCGGCTACGAGTCGCTCGGCTTCTACTGCAAGGACCTGTTCGTGCTCGTGCGCGCCAACAGCCCGGCGATCTCGCGGCTCAAGACCCAGGTGCACGCGCGCAAGAACCACAGCTACTTCCTCGTGTTCGCCAAACGACGCGCCCGCCACGCCAGCGCCCGCAGCTTCGTGTGAGCGCCGCCCGGCCGACGCTCGACGTACCGCGCTCAACGTACGGTGGCTGTCACGATCGACGCGCTGCCATCCGGCCGCATCACCCGGCTGAGCTGCATGGCGACCCCCTGCTTGAGCACCCGCGCCACCTCGACGCGCAGGCTCGGGCCGTTGAACTCGCGGTTCTCGCCGCGCTTGAGCTGCACGTAGTAGCGGGTCCCCTCGGGGCTCGCCATCGGGTCGACCCTGGCCCAGTAGTAAAGTGGTTCGCTGCGCTCGCCCTGCTGCATGCGCGTGGTCAGCTCGGAGCCCTTGCGGTCGGCCTGGTCGGGCAGGGCGAGCGACAGGGCGACGGAGCGCCGGGTCCCGTCCTTCTCGACCTCGACGATCTCGATGTCGATGGAGGTCGCCGCGACCGCGGCCGAGGGTGTGGTGACAGCCGGCTTCGCGGAGACGTCCGGCGCGAGGCACAGGACCGAGAGCAGGGACAGTGTGGAGAGGATTGTGTGTCGCACAGGGGACCCCTTGAGCAAGCCCTGTGCCAGGGCGCTCGCCACGGGTCAGCAGCGCTTTTCGGCCTTCGCATCGCGCCGGTACGCCAGCGTGGCAGCGGCGCCGCGAGCCCGTGCCACGCTGGCAGGCCGGTCCATGACCCAGGTCCTCGCGACCTCGCGACAGCGCGTTCGGCGCCATGTCAAAATGTCACCGGCCCCCGGACGCAGTGACAAGTGCGCGAGACAGGGCGTCCCTGGCCGCCAACTCCGCCTTGAAATTGCTTCATTTTGCCAAGGGAGCGCATCTTGCTTATGTCACGAACCGCCATGACCGTGTCGCCCCGCGCTGTCCCCACCGTGCTCGTCGTCGACGACGAGCCCAGCATCCTCGACGCCCTCCAAAAGGTGCTGACCAAGGAGAACATGCACGTGCGGATCGCCAACTCCGGGCAGCAAGCGCTCGAGGTCCTGCGCCTGCATCCGGTCCAGGTGATGATCACCGACCTGCGCATGCCGGGCATGACCGGTGAGGATCTGCTGAAGGCCGCGAAGGCGATCACGCCCGAGGTCGAGGTCCTGGTGATGACCGCCTACGGCACCGTCGAGAACGCGGTCGCGGCGATGAAGCTCGGCGCCTACGACTTCATCTCCAAGCCGCTCAAGCGCGCCGCGATCGTCGCGGCCGTCCAGAAGGCGCTCGACAAGCACGCCCTGGTCGCCGAAAACCGCGAGCTGCGGGCCCAGCTCGCCGCGGCCACCCACAAGCCGATCGTCGGCAACAGCCAGGTCATGCGCGCCTCGCTCGAGATGGCCCGGCAGGCGGCCAGCTCCTCGGCGACGGTGCTGCTGCTCGGCGAGAGCGGCACCGGCAAGGAGCTGTTCGCCCGCTACATCCACCAGCACAGCGGCCGGGCGTCGCGCCAGCTGGTGCCGACCAACTGCGCCGCGCTGCCGGAGTCGATCCTCGAGAGCGAGCTGTTCGGCCACGAGAAGGGCGCCTTCACCGGTGCGACGCGGACCCGCGAGGGCCGCTTCGTCGAGGCCAACACCGGCACCCTGTTCCTCGACGAGATCGGCGAGATCCCGCTGCACATCCAGGTCAAGCTGCTGCGCGCCGTCCAGGAGGGGGAGATCGAGCCGGTCGGCGGGCGCATGACCAAGGTCGACTTTCGCCTGATCTGCGCGACCAACCGCGACCTCGTCGACGAGGTCAAGGCCGGCCGCTTCCGCGAGGACCTGTTTTATCGCATCAACGTGATCCCGATCCGCGTCCCGCCGCTGCGCGACCGGCTCGAGGACGTCCCGCTGCTCGCCGATCACTTCCTGCGCATCTACGCCAACAAGCACGGCAAGCGGGTGCTCGGCTTCACCGAGGCCGCCCTGCACCGCATGGGCAACTACGGCTGGCCCGGCAACGTGCGAGAGTTCGAGAACGCCGTCGAGCGCGCCGTCGTGCTCTGCCGCGGGGAGCTCATCGACGAGCTCGACCTCCCGCCCGAGCTGCGCGACCCGCAGGCCGGCCATGGGCGTCAGATCACATTCTCGGTCGGCACCCCGCTCGAAGAAGTCGAGCGCCGGATGATCTCCGAGACGCTAAAGTTCACCCGCGGCGACAAGCGGCTCGCGGCCGACCTGCTCGGCATCGCCACCCGCACCATCTACCGCAAGCTCGAGACCGGCACCGCCGGCCCCGAGCCCGCGCCGAGCTCCCTCGCGCCCCCCTCGGCCCCCGTGATCGACGACGAGATTCTCCACTGACACCTGAGGGCTGACGGTCCGCGATGGAAGCGATCTTCAAACAATACTTCTGGGTCATCAAGGGCCTCGGCCTCGCGATCACCGCGGCGCTCGCCGCCTCGGTGATCACGACCTACGTCGGCACCTCGTACATCTACGGCGAGCGCGAGGCGGCCGCAGGGGAGGGCGAGAGCGACAGCGACGGCCCCGACGACGACGACGACGACGACAAGCCGCTCGGCACGCTCGCGGGCGCGGGCTCGGGCTCGTCCAGCTCGCGCAGCAGCCCCGCCGAGCGCACCAAGTTGATCCAGTCGGTGCTCGCCCACAACCTGTTCTGCCCCAGCTGCGTCAAGGTCGAGGCGCCCTCGACCGAGCCCGGCACGATGGTCAACCCGATCACCGGCGAGGCCGAGGCCATCAGCGGCGGCGTCCAGCCCGGCGAGGTCCAGAGCAGCCTCCCGCTGCGCCTCGTGGCGACCATGGAGTCGAGCGACCCGAAGTTCTCCTACGCCACCCTGCGCGACGAGGAGACCGGCGGCGCCGGCCCGTTCTGGCCCGGCGACAACCTGCGACCGACCGCCGTGCTCGTGTCGGTCGAGCGCAGCATGATCCACCTGCGCAACGGCGGATCCCTCGAGTTCATCGAGCTCGGCGTCGAGCCGCCCAAGGGCCAGGTCAAGCCGATCCAGAGCCCGGCCGCGAAGGTCCCCGACGAGGACGCGCCCAAGCCGGCCGGCGCGATCGAGGGCGCCGATAACGCGATCAAGTGCGAGAGCGAGAACTCCTGCACCATCGAGCGCAGCTGGCTCGAGGGCGTGCTCAGTAACCCCGCCTCACTGGCCAAGCAGGCCCGCGTCATGCCCTCGGTCAAGGACGGCGAGACCCGCGGCTTCAAGTTCTACGGCATCCGCCCCGGCAGCCTGCCCAAGCTCCTCAACATCAAGAACGGCGACCTGATCACCTCGGTCAACGGCACCGACCTCAAGTCCATGGACGGCGCGATGTCCCTCTACGCCAAGCTGCGGCGAGCCAATAACCTGTCGGTGACCATCGAGCGCAAGGGCGAGACGATCACGAAGGAAATCTCCATCCAATGACCACTCGCCCGACCCTCCGCGTCTCTGCTCCGGCTTCCCGTCTGGCCGCCGCCTTCGCTTCCGTGTTCGCTCCCACTCTGGCTCCCCGTATGGTCTTTCGTGCCCTCGTCGTCGCGCCCGCCTCGCTCTCGCTGATCCTGGCGACCACCACCCTCGTGCATGCGCAGCAGCCCGACGGCTCGACCGTCTCACCCTCCGGTCGTGGCACCGCGGGCGGCACCGGCGGCGAGCTCATCGGCGACGAGGGCGGCGGCACCACCATCAACGGACCGCTGCCGCACAACTCCTGCCGCAAGCAGCCCCGCGGCGCGCGCTTCACGGTGACCCTGCCGAAGGAGACCGAGCTCGAGGACCTGGTCAACTGGATGATGGCCATCACCTGTCAGAAGTTCATCTGGGACCGCAAGGTCCGCAGCGGCAAGGTGACGATCCTGTCGCCCGAGCCGGTGACCGTGGACGAGGCCTACGCGGCCTTCTACGCCGCGCTGGAGACGATGGGGCTGACCGTCGAGCCCTCGGGCAAGTACTTCAAGATCGTCGAGACCGCGGGCGCCAAGAACCGCACCTTGCCGCTCTACGGCGACGACGCCGACGCGCCCAACAGCGACCGCTTCGTCACCCAGCTGCTGCGGGTCAAGCACGGCCAGGCCAAGGACATCTCGAGCGTGCTCGACGCGCTGAAGTCCAAGGACGGCAGCATCGACACGATCGGCAACCTGGTCATCATCACCGACAAGGGCTCGATGATCCGCAAGCTCGAGCGGATCGTCCAGGAGCTCGACATCCCGACCGCCAGCGAGAAGATCTTCTTCTATCAGCTGCAGTACGCCAAGGCCGAGGAGGTCGCGCAGATCATCCGCGACATCTTCGGCGACGCCAGCAAGGCCGGCGCCGACGCCGGTGCCAGCCGCGGTAAGGGCAAGGGCGCCGCCTCGACCTCGACCACCGCGATCAACCGCGTCATCGTCGACGAGCGCTCCGGCACCCTGATCGTCATCACCAACGAGTCCGACTACGTCATCATCCGGCGCCTGATCGAGCGCCTCGACGTCAAGCTGCCCGGCGGCGGCGGTCGCATCCACGTCAAGAAGCTCAGGAACGCCGACGCCCAGGAGGTCGCCACCGTGCTCTCCGCGCTGGCCACCGGCGCCAAGCAGGCCGCCCAGGGCACCACCGACAAGAACAAGGGCGCCGCCGGCCCGCTCTCCGCCGACCTGTTCTCCGGCGACGTCAAGATCACCCCCGACATCGCGACCCGCTCGCTCGTCATCATCGCCTCCGCCTCCGACTACAAGAACCTCGAGCCCGTGATCGACAAGCTCGACGTCGAGCGCCGCCAGCTCTACCTCGAGATCTACATGCTCGAGGTCAGCATCAAGCACGACCTCGACACCGGCGCCGGCGGCCACTTCGGCTACGGCAAGGGCGACGGCACCGTCGGCGTGCTCGGCAGCGCCCCGACCGCGGCCCTCAACTCGCTGATCATCAACCCCGAGGCCTTCAAGGGCCTCGCCGGCGGCATCTTCGGCCCGCAGATCAGCGGCTCTGGCACCCTGCTCGGCCTCGGCAAGGACGTGCCGCAGTTCGGCGCCGTCATCCAGGCGCTGCAGAGCAACTCCGACGTCAACGTCGTCAGCGAGCCGCACATGTACGCCGCCGACAACCAGGAGGCCACCATCGAGGTCGGCCGCAACGTCCCGACCCAGGGCGCCCTGTCGTTCGGCGGCGCCGGCGGCGGCAGCGGCCTGGTCCCGCTGCAGTCGATCGAGCGCCAGGACGTCACCCTGCGCATCAAGATCAAGCCCTACATCAACGACGAGCGCAACGTGACGATGGACGTCGAGGTCGAGGACCGCGACATCGCCGACCGCGACCCGACCCTCGGCGTCACCACCACCAAGCGCCGCCTCAAGCTCGACAAGATCGTCGGCCGCGACGGCCAGCCGGTCGTGCTCGGCGGGCTCATTCGTGACCGCGAGAGCGAGAACGTCAAGCAGGTCCCGGGCCTCGGCTCGATCCCGCTGCTCGGCTGGCTGTTCAAGAGCCGCCAGAAGTCGAAGGAGAAGGTCAACCTCCTGCTCATCATGGTCCCGCACATCATCGACAGCCCCGACGATGTCCGGCGCATCCACGAGCGTCGCGACAAAGAGCGCCTCGATTTCATCGAGCGCGAGACCAACTTCAAGCGCCGCGAGCTGCCCTCCAACGTCAACTACCGCAAAAAAGCCGGCCTGCTGGCGACCATCGACAAGGAGGCCCGCCGCATGGAGCAGGAGGAGCTGCTGCTGCGCCGCGCCGAGGAGGAGATGCGCCGCGACATCATCACCGGGGTGCTGGGCATGAGTCCGCGCGTCGGGGGCGGCGGCGACGAGCAGGACGACGGCGGCGGAGACGCCCCGACCATGACCGTGCCGGTGCGCCGCGACCCCTGAGGTTATGCTGCATCTTCCGTGAGGACGCCGATGTACACCCAGCTCCAGACCACTGCCACGCCTGCGCTCCCGCCCGTCGGGTTGCGGCCTCGTGGGCGCCCGATCGGCGAGCTCCTGATCGAGATGGGCGTCGTCTCGGTCGAGGCGCTCGCGGAGGGCCTCGCCGCCCAGCACCTCGAGGGCGAGCGCATCGGCGAGACGCTGGTGCGCCTCAAGCACTGCTCGGAGTGGGACGTGTGCCGCGCGCTGGCCCAGCAGTTCGGCCTCGGCGCCCGCGAGAACATCGAGATCGGCGAGGTCCAGGACGAGCTGGTCGAGCGCCTGCCGATCCAGTACGCCCGCGCCGCCACCGTGCTGCCGTGGAAGCTCGAGCGCCAGCTCGGCCTGCTGCAGGTGTTCGCGGCCGATCCGCTGCGCCTGCTCGACCTCGACGACCTGTGTCAGGTCTACGGCGCCGCCGACCTCGAGATCACCTTGATGCCGCGGGCGACGGTGCTCGACCTGATCAACCGCGTCTACGCCCGCCGCACCAAGGACGTCGACCTCGAGAAGAAGGACGAGGACTACGCCGAGGAGGACGAGGACATCCTGCACGCCTCGGCCGAGGACGCGCCGATCATCCGCTTCGTCAACAGCCTGATCTTCAACGCCTCGAAGGAGAAGGCGAGCGACATCCACATCGAGCCCGGCGACAAGGAGATCATGGTCCGTAACCGCGTCGACGGCGTGCTCCACGAGGTCAAGCGCGCGCCCAAGGCCCACCTCCCGAGCATCATCGCCCGCGTCAAGATCATGGCCGGCCTCAACATCGCCGAGAAGCGCCTGCCGCAGGACGGCCGCATCCGCCGCAAGATCGCCGGCAAGGAGGTCGACATGCGCGTCGCCACCGTGCCGACCGCGCACGGCGAGCGCGTCACCATCCGTCTGCTCGACAAGTCGGCCGTGATGCTGAACCTCGACAGCATCGGCATCGGCGCCGACCACCTGCGCCTCATCCGCGACGTCATCCATCGCCCGCACGGCATCTTCCTGGTCACCGGCCCGACCGGCTCGGGCAAGACCACGACGCTGTACTCGGCGCTCTCGGAGATCAACACCCCGGACCTCAACATCCTCACCGTCGAGGACCCGGTCGAGTACCAGCTCGCGGGCATCTCGCAGGTGCAGGTCCAGAGCAAGATCAACCTCACCTTCGCGGCCGGCCTGCGCTCCTTCCTGCGTCACGACCCGGACGTGATCATGGTCGGCGAGATCCGCGACGTCGAGACCGCCGAGATCGCGATCCAGGCGTCGCTGACCGGCCACCTCGTGCTGTCCACGATCCACACCAACGACTCGGCGACCGGCATCACCCGCCTCGTCGACATGGGCGTGCAGCCGTTCCTGGTCGCGTCCTCGCTGGTCGCGCTCCAGGCCCAGCGCCTGGTTCGCCGGGTCTGCGTCCACTGCGCCGAGCCCTACCGTCCGACCGCGGCCGAGATCGAGGAGGTCGGCATCGACTCCGCCGCGTTCTTCGCCGGCGGCCAGCCGCTCAAGGTGCCGATGCGCGACGAGCACGGCGCCGTCATCCCGATCACCGTGACCGGCACCCGAAAACTTCCGCCGCCCGGCCACATCTTCCGCGCCGCCGGCTGCGAGAAGTGCCACGGCAGCGGCTACAGCGGCCGTACCGGCCTCTACGAGGTCCTCGTGGTCACCGAGGAGATCCGCCGCCTCGCCATCCGCAACGCCGACTCCGGTCAGATCAAGGCCGCCGCCCTCGCCCAGGGCATGCGGACGCTGCGCGACGACGGCGCCCTCAAGGTCGTCGCCGGCATCACCACCCTCGACGAGGTCGCTCGCGTCACCGCAGAGGAGGCCTAGCCCATGCCAGCGTTCGCATACACCGGCCTCAGCAAGAACGGCAAGGCCGTCAAGGGCATCGAGACCGCCGACAACGTCGCCGCGCTCAAGCAAAACCTCAAGCGCGCCGGCGTCTTCCTCACCGCCGTCAGCGAGACCACCGCCCAGCAGGCGGCGGCGGGCGGCCGCGAGGTCGACCTCTCGGCGATGTTCGACCGCATCAGCCAGAAGACCGTCGCCCGCAACACTCGCCTGCTGGCGACCCTGCTCAGCGCCGGCGTCACCCTGCCGGAGGCCCTGCAGGCGCTGACCGACCAGGTCGAGAGCCGCCGCTTCAAGGGCATCCTCGGCGACATCGCCAACAAGGTCAACGAGGGCAGCTCGCTGGCCGACTCGGTCGCGCGCTACCCCGACCTGTTCTTGCCGCTGTTCATCAACATGGTGCGCGCGGGCGAGGCCTCGGGCGCGCTGGAGACGGTGCTGCTGCGCATCGCCGACTTCATGGACCAGCAGGAGGAGCTCAAGGGCAAGGTCACCTCGGCGATGATCTACCCGGTGATCATGACCCTGCTGAGCGGCGGCATCGTCATGATGCTGATGATCAACGTGGTCCCCCAGATCACGCAGATGTTCGAGGGCATGAACGCCGACCTCCCGTGGAACACGGTGTTCCTGATCTGGCTCAGCAACATGCTCGCCAGCTGGTGGTACTTGCTCATCGCCGCCGGCGCCGGTCTGGTGTGGCTGTTTCGCAAGTGGCGCCGGACCGAGCTCGGCCGCGCCGCGGTCGACACCCTCATCCTCAAGATCCCGATCATCGGCGACCTCGCGCGCAAGCTGGCGATCGCCCGCTTCGCCCGCACCCTGGCGACCATGCTCGCCAGCGGCGTGCAGCTGCTGCAGGCCCTCGACATCGTTCGCGCGTTGCTCGGTAACTATGTGCTCGAGAAGGTCGTTTCTCAGGCCCGCGACAACATCCGCGAGGGCGAGGGCATCTCCCCGGCGCTCAAGCGCAGCGGGGAATTCCCCCCGCTCGTCACCCACATGATCGCGGTCGGCGAGCGCTCCGGCCAGCTCGAGGCCATGCTCAACGACGTGGCCAACGCCTACGACCGCGAGGTCAACCTCGCCCTCACCCGCATGACGGCGATGCTCGAGCCCCTCATGATCATCGCCATGGGCGGCAGCGTCGGCTTCATCGTATTTTCCATCATGCAGCCGATCATGATGCTCAACGAGATGGCGGGCCAGCAGTGACGCCGGCCGCAAGCAGGAGACACACCATGACCACCCAAGCCACCAGCCCCTTCAGCCCCCCAGCCAGCCATCTGGTCAGTCCTCTGGTCAGTCCCTTGGCCCGTCGCCGTCGTCACAGCCGCGGCATGACGCTGATCGAGATCCTCGTGGTGCTCGCCATCATCGGCCTCATCGTCGGCGGCGTCAGCATCGCGGCTTTCAACGCCTTCGGCGAGTCGAAGCTCAAGCAGGGCTACAACGACGTCATCGGCGTCCAGAAGGCCTGCGAGCAGTACATGCTGCAGAAGAACGACAAGTGCCCCAAGAGCCTGCAAGACCTCAAGGCCGCTGGCGTCGTCTCCCGCGTCCAGAAGGACCCCTGGGGCGAGGACTTCATCATCACCTGCCCCGGTGAGCACGGCTCGGTCGTCGACGTCATGTCCTACGGCCCCGACAAGAAGCAGGGCGGCGACGACGACATCATGAGCTGGGAGTCGCCGAAGGAGAAGGAAGACAAGAAGGGCAAGGACGCCAAGTAGCGCGCCGAGGAGCTTCGCATGACCACCCCGATCGCCACCACGCGGCTGCAGCAGCCGCCGCCGCCCCAGCCCTCGCGGGCCGGCGGGCGCGTGCGTGCGCGGCTCGGGGCTTCGGGGTCAGCTGGCCGAAGGGCCAGACGAAGCCGCGGCATGACGCTGATCGAGGTCCTGATCGTCCTGGCGATCTGCGGCCTGGTGGTCGGCTCGGTGATCGGTGGCCTCGGCGCGAGCCGCCAGGCCGAGGTCACCCGCGCCACCAACCAGATGGCGAACACCGTGCGCTTCGCCTTCAACAAGGCCCGCGTCACCGGCAGTTATTACCGCCTGCTGATCAACCTCGACGACGGCTCGTTCTCGATGCAGCGCGGCGACGACCGCATGTACCTGCCGTCCACCGACCGCTACGGCCGGATCGTCACCATCGATCCCAACCGCGTCAAGGAGCGAGAGGAGCGCGACCGCCGGGCCGAGGAGAACTACAACCGCTCGCTGCAAGCCCGCGTGCTCGGGGCGGTCAAGGGCCCCGCCGCGGGCCGTGCTGCGACCACCACCCCGATCGGCCAGGCGCCAGGCGCGGCCAAGCCCGGCGCCGTACCGCAGCCCGGCATCGCCGGCGCGGCTGCAAAACCAGGGGCGCCAGGCGCAGTACCAGGCGCACCGGCGCCCGGCGTGAAGCCCGACCAGTACGCCGTGGCGCCCAAGGCGGTCCCGCGGCGCAAGCCGCCGATGTTCGGCGCCTTCGACGACGACAACAGCCTCTCCGAGCTCAAGAAGCCGTTCAAGCTGCCCAAGCAGATCAAGGTCAGCAGCGTGCAGACGGCGGACGACCCCAAGCCGATCGTCAAGGGTGAGGCCAGCATCTACTTCTTCCCGCAGGGCCACACCCAGCGCGCGCACATTCAGATCGAGGACCTCGAGCATCCTGACAACGCCTTCACGATCGTCATCCACCCCTTGACCGGTCGCGTGGAGATCAAGGAGGGCAAGGTCAACCTCGGCCTCGAGAACGACCCGACCGCGGTCATGGACGACCTCAAGCGCAAGCAGACGCGGAGGACCTTCTGATGCCCACCAGTACGCTTCGCCGCCTCGGCCGCAAGTCCGGCGCCGATCAGGGCTTCACCCTGCTCGAGGTCATGGTCGCCATGGCGATCCTGGCGATGTCGATGACCTCGCTGCTGGCCTCGCAGACCGCGAGCATCCGCGCGACCCGCTACGCCCAGCAGGTCACCGCGATCGCCTTCCTGGTCGAGTACCAGCTGATCGAGACCGAGTACGTCATGCGCAAGGAGGGCGGCTGGGTGCTCGCGGACAAGACCTACGAGGGCAACTTCGCCGCCCTGGGCTGGCCGGACATCCAGCACAAGTGCATCGTCGACTTCCTCGAGCTGCCCGACTACAGCAAGCTGCGCGCCGCCAAGGACGAGTCCGACCGCTCCAAGCAGGGCGAGAGCAGCATGTATTACAAGGACGCCGGCGACAAAGCCTTCGGCGCCCTGGCGATGGTCTGGCCGATGATCAAGCAGGCGATCGAGCGCTCGATCCGCAAGGTCAAGTGCACCGTGTACTGGAAGGACGGCAGCATCGCCAACGAGTACGCCATCTCCACCTTCTGGGCCGACCCCGAGAAGCTGAAGACCCTGCCGGGACTCGGCGGTGAGGCCAAGGAGGGCGACGACGCCGACGGTCCGAACGGCGCCGGCGGGCAGCAAGGGGCCGGCGGCCAATCCGGCGGCTCCACCGGCGGCTCCAGGGGCGGCTCCACCACCGCGCCCACTCGCACGGGCCCCGCCGGCCAGAGCCAGGTCGGCGGAATGGGGAGGAAATAGGCCATGCGGACCCGAGCACGCGCCCGCGGCCTGACCCTGATCGAGATCCTCGTCGCCATCACGGTGATGACGATGATGACCCTGTCGGTGTGGACCAGCTTTCGCAGCACCGCGCAGAGCATGAAGTACGCCGAGCAGCTCCAGGTCCGCTACTCGATCATCCGCAACAGCCTGAGCCGCATCGCCGGCGAGCTGTCGATGTCGTACCTGACCTTCAACCGCCCCGCCGACGAGGAGCGCCACATGACGCTCTTCGACGGCCGCGACCAGTTCAACCGCGACAGCATCACCTTCTCCGCCTTCGCCCACCTGCGCACCCGCAAGGACGCCAACGAGGGCGACCAGTCGGTGATCCAGTACTTCGTCGACCGCGACGTGAACGACGCCAACCGCACCCATCTCTACCGCCGCGAGTCCCGGCGCCTGACCGGCGACACGCCGGAGCAGATGCAGCAGTACTTCCCGGCCTACATCTTCTGCGAGGACGTGAAGACCTTCGACGTCAAGTACTGGGACATCAAGAAGAACGAGTGGGTCGACGAGTGGCGGACCGTCAAGAAGGACATGCACCCCGACCGCCTGCCCGAGCGCGTCAAGGTCACCCTCGGCATCATGGACCCGAACAACGAGCGCGAGGTCAAGTACACCGTCCAGACGCTGCTCTTCATGCAAGAGAGCCTCGACTTCTCCAAGTGATCCGAGTGAAGCCAGACCCGTGAAGTCAGACCCGTGAAGCCATGACCGACCCCGACCGCACATCACCCGCCGCGCAGGACCAGCCCGCCGCTGGCCACCTCGGCGCTCGTAAGCCCGGCGCTCGTAAGCCCGGCAAGCGTGGCGGTCGCGAGCACGGCGTGGCGATCCTGATGGTGCTCGCGTGCCTCGCGGTGCTGATGCCGTTCACCGCGGCCTTCAGCTACACCACCCGCGTCGACTGGCAGGCGGCGATCAACCTGCGCGACGAGGTCACCGCCCGCAACCTCAACCGCGGCGGCCTGCGGCTGTCGCTGCTGCTCTTCGAGCTGCAGCGCATGGTCTTCAACCAGAAGCAGTTTCGCTCGATGATGGGCACCTGGGACATCACCCAGGTCGCCCCCTACCTGATGTCGGCCTTCGGCTCCAAGGACGGCCACGAGGGCATCAGCGGGCTCGCCGGCCTCGACGCCTCGACCTTCAAGGACCTGGCGATCGACAACGGCAGCTTCGAGGTCCGCGTCGAGGCCGAGAGCGGCAAGCTGAACGTCAACTGCGTCGGCAAGGCCGGGCAGGGCAAGGACAGCCCGCAGGCGCGCGCCGTCGAGACCCTGATCGCGATGCTGATGCCGACCCTCTACGACCCGCTCTTCGACGAGGAGAAGGCCGACGGCCAGCGCTACCCTCGCAGCCAGGTCATCCAGGCGATCGTCGACTACATCGACGACGACCTCAAGTCCTACGACATGATCCGCCTGCAGAGCGGCTCGGCGCAGGAGCGCTACCGCTACACCGAGATCTTCGACCCGTATCAGCCGCGCAACGCCCCGCTCGACAGCATCGAGGAGCTGAACCTCGTCGAGGGCGTCGACGACGACATCATGATGACCTTCGCCGCCGACCTCACCGTCTACGGCAGCTGCAAGGTCAACCTCAACTTCGCCAGCGCCGACCAGATCGCGCTGGTGCTGCGCCACGCGGCCACCGCCGAGGACAAGTGGAAGACCGAGGGCGACAACTTCCTGCTGAAGACCCTGCCGCTCGCGCGCTACATCGTCGATCAGCGGGTGCTGACGCTGTTCGCCGACATGAAGGCGTTCGCCGAGGTCGCCGAGAGCCCGGACAAGGTCGCGGGCCCGATGGCGATGCTCGGGCAAGGCGGGGCGAACTCCAACGCGATGCGAGCGGCCGGCATGCCGAAGATCCCCGAGGGCATCAAGCTGCGCGTCGAGGCCGGCGAGGCCCCGAAGGAGGGCGAGGCGAAGAAGCCCGACGACGTCGAGGGCTCGGTCTCGGACCTCGCCACCGTCGCTCCCGAGCGCATCTATCGGGTCGAGATCATCTCCGAGGCGGGCGCCGTCAAGAAGCGCCTCACCGCCGTGTACGACATGCAGTTCGTCCGCGCCCAGACCAAGGGCACCGGCGCCTGGATCTACTATCGCGAGGACTAGAGAAGAGAAGGCGAGAGGACTGTCAGGATGGCCCAGAAGTACGTCGGTCTCGACCTCGGGACACATGAGGTCAAAGCGGTGCTGCTCAGCGCCGGCATGCGCTCGGTGCAGATCCTCGAGGTCGTCGTCGAGCCGGTCGCCTCGCGCGCCGTCACCGGCGGCGACGAGGCCGTCGGTGCGGCGCTCGAGGTCGGCCTCGGCATCATCCGCCGCCGCGGCTGGAACCACTACCCGGTCGGCGTGGCGCTGCCGGGGGCGGCCGCCAGCTTCCGCGTGTTGAAGTTCCCGTTCGCGGACTCGCGCCGGATCGCCCAGGCCATCGCCTTCGAGGCCGAGGGCCAGTTCCCGATCCCGCTCGAGGACCTCGAGTTCGACCACATCCCGGTGCCGACCGGGACGACCGGACAGGCGCTGATGGTCGCGGTGCGCCGCGACCTGCTCGACCGCATCAGCGCCGCCTTCAAGGCCGCCACGGTCGACCTCAAGCTGATCACCATCGACGCGATCGCCACCGCCCAGGTGCTCGACCCGGCGATCCCCGAGCTGGTCAAGACCGAGGCCGGCGACGCCCGCGTCCCCGCGGTGCTGCTCCTCGACATCGGTCATCACACCACCGACCTGGTCGCCCTCGGCACCAGGGGCCCGCTCGCGGCCCGCGTGCTGCGCCGCGGCGGCGTGCACGTCACCCGCGCGCTCGCCGAGCACTACCGCCTCGATCCGGCGGCGGCCGAGCAGGCCAAGCACGACAGCGGCTTTTTGCCGCACCGCGGCCTCGGCGACCTGAATCCGGCCCAGCTCGAGTCGGGCTCGCTGGTCGCCCGCGCGATCGAGCCGATCGTCCGCGAGGTCGAGCACACGCGCCTGTGGCTGCGCGCCGAGTTCGGCGCCGAGATCACGCAGATCCGCATCGGCGGCGGCGGAGCGCGCCTGCGCGGGCTCGACGCGTACCTCGCCGAGCAGATCGGCCTGCCGGTCATCCAGGCCCAGCCGCGCAGCAACCTCGGCGTCGCGGCCTTTCGCGGCCAGTCGGACTGGAGCGGGACCTCGGCCGCCCTCGGGGCCGCGATCGGCTGCGCTCGCCGGCCGCTGATCCAGCTGCGCAAGGACGTCAGCAACCAGCGCGGCGGCGATGGCAGCTGGCTGATCGAGCGCATGTCGACGATCGCGGCCCTCGGCTTCGCCATCCTCGCGCTCGCCGCGGTCGACACGATGGTGAAGATCAGCGCCCTCGAGTCCGAGCGTGAGGCCCGCGAGGACCAGCTCGCCGCGGCCAGCGAGAAGGTCTTCGGCGAGGCGCTGGTCGCCAAGTCGAAGATCGAGGAGCGCCTCAACGAGGTCGACGGCGAGGACATCACCGCCCAGATCGCCGACCGCGGCGCCGTCGAGGTGCTCGCCGCCTTCATCAAGGCGACCGTGCCCGCCGGGCCCAAGCCGGTCGCTGCGCCGGCCC
>NZ_JACCSO010000489.1 GCF_013812955.1 Nannocystis sp.
CCGGTGGTGTGGCCGTGGCGATGGGCTGCGGCGTCATCGCGGGCGCTGCGGACGATCAGGCGCTGGCCGTGCCACAGCGGCAGCGGGGCGTCGAGGCGCAGGCGGACGAGCGCGCGCGCGCCGGGCGGGACCTGCGGGCGTGGGGAGCGGGCTGGCTCCTGGGACATATCATCTGGCTCAGGGGACAGATCGCCTAAAGGGTCGAGGCGGGCGGTGGTGTGGGCGGTGCCGGCGCAGAGCTGGACGGTGGTGCCGCTGCGCCAGGGCAGCGCGTCGTGGGCGAGGTGGGTGAGCGCTGCGAGCAGCACCTGGCCGCGCACGACGCGGGGGCCGGCGGAGATCACGTCGCCGCGGGCGAGGTCCTCGGTGGCGACGTTGCCGAGGTTCAGGGCGACGCGGCTGCCGGCGGGGGCCTGCTCGCTCGGGCTGCTGCGCACGTGCAGGGCGCGAGGGCGCAGCTCGCGGGGGTAACGATGGTGGCCGGTGGGGATCAGCAGCAGGCGGGCGTCCGACCGCGAGCAGGAGGCGAGATCGAGGCGGCCGGTGAGCAGGGTGCCGGTGGCGACGGTGCCGTGGCCCTTGACCGCGAAGGCGCGGTCGATCGGGACGATCGGCCGGTCGTGCAGAGGCCGCGGCGGGATGCCGAGGGCGACCCGGCGGACCGCGGCGGTGAGGGCGGGCAGGCCCTCGCCGGTGTGCGCCGAGCAGGCGATCAGCGGGGCTTCGGCGAGGCCGGGGGCCAGCTCCGCGAGGGCGGCGCGCACGTCGGCCTCCGCGAGCGCGAGCGCCTCGAGGTCGCCGCCCAGACGGTCGAGCTTGCTGAGCGCGACCACCCCGTGACGCAGGCCGAGCAGCTGGCAGACGTGCAGGTGCTCGCGGGTCTGCGGCATCACGCCCTCCTCGGCCGAGACCACCAGCAGCACCGCGTCGATGCCCCCGGCGCCGGCGACCATGGTGCGCACGAAGGCCTCGTGGCCGGGCACGTCGACGATGCTGGCGACCAGGCCGCCGCCGAGCTCCCAGGCGGCGAAGCCGAGCTCGATGGTGATGCCGCGGCGCTGCTCCTCGGGGAGGCGGTCGGTGTCGACGCCGGTGAGGGCGCGGACGAGGGCGGTCTTGCCGTGGTCGATGTGGCCGGCGGTGCCGAGGACCAGGGCGCGGGTCGGCTTCGCCATGGCGGGCGAGTGTAGCAGCAAGTGTTGTAGACTCCGGGTCGATGGCGGACACGAGCGAGGAGCCGAGGTATGAGCGCCTGACGCAGCTGGCTCGCGGAGGTGGTTGAGCGGCGAAGCTTCGGCTCGGCGACCTGGTTCAGGTGCTCGAGGGTGTGCTCCCGCCCGGACATGGAGAGGATGTGGTCGTCGGGACGGAGTTCGCCGACGACGCGGCGGTCGTGCGTCTCGGCCCCGACGGTACGGGTTTGGTGCTGACGACGGATGTCATCGCGCCGATCGTCGACGACCCCGAGCTGTTCGGGGAGATCGCGGCCGTCAACGCCTTGTCGGACGTGTATGCGATGGGCGGGCGGCCGCGCTTCGCCCTGAACCTCGTGTTTTTTCCTGATGAGCGGCTGCCGTTGACGGTGCTGCAGGCGGTGCTGCGCGGCGGGGCCCGGGCCTGCGCACGGGCGGGCGTGGCGGTCGTCGGTGGGCACAGCGTGCGAGACCCGGAGCTCAAGTTCGGCCTGTCGGTCACTGGCGAGGTGGCGCTCGCGGAGGTGTTGTCGAACCGGGGCGCCCGCGCCGGGCAGGTGCTGGTGCTGTCGAAGGCGCTCGGCACCGGGATCGTCGGCACGGCGATCAAGCAGGGCGTCGCCAGTCCGGCGGAGCTGGCCGCCGCGGTCGCCAGCATGACCTGTCTCAATGACCAGGCGCTGGCGGCGGCCCGCGAACACGAGGTCAGCGCCTGCACCGATGTCACCGGCTTCGGCTTGCTCGGGCACCTGCGCAACATCCTCCGCGGCTCCGGGCTGGCGGCGGTGCTCGACATGCAGGCGTTGCCGGCCTTGCCGGGCGCGCTGGACCACATCGCCGCGGGGCGGGTGCCCGGCGGCAGTCGGGCCAACCTCGCGTTTTTGCAGCCGATGCTGCGGCGCCGCGGGGCCCCGGTGCCGGCGCTGACCTTGCTGGCCGCGGATGCGCAGACCAGCGGCGGTCTGTTGCTGACGGTCGACGCGGCGCGGGCCGACGCCCTGTGTGCGGCCTTGCAGGCGCGCGGGCAGCTCGGTTGCCGGGTCGGGGCGCTGCTCGGGCCGACGCCGGAGACCCCGGCGCAGACGATGATCCTCGAGTTCGGCTGAGGCTGCTGTCCGAGGTCGACTTCAGGGCGTCGGCGACTTCAGTTCGAGGTCGGCTTCAGGGAGTCGACTTCAAAAAGTCGACGACTTCAAAAAGTCGACGACCTCAGGGATGCGGCTTCAGTGCGAGTCGCCCTGCTTCGCGGGCGCGTCCTGGTCGAGGTAGGCGATCGCGCGGACGATCTCAAGGAGGCGCGAGCGGGTCTTCGGCGAGGTGTGATGGAAGCGAACGCCCATGCCCGGGGCGGCGTTGGCCTGGCCGCTGGTGTTCCACATGACCTCGCCCGGCAGCTCCAGGCGGCGGCTCTGGGGCTCGTCCTTGTGATTGGCGGAGGAGCTGGGCGGCGAGAAGCCGAGCTCGATCATCGTGCCGACGGGCAGCGGGGTGTCCGTGCGGATGAAGATGCCCATCGACGAGATGTCGGTGATGTACGCGTAGAGGAAGCTGTCGCCGGAGTTGCAGTCGACGTCGAGATGCACCGCATGGCGGGTCTCGCTTCGTCGATTTGAGCCGTTGGTGTCGTCCACGGGGCAGCTCAGAGGTTACATTGTATAAGCATGGCGGTGATGTTGTCGGTGCCGCCGGCGCGGTTGGCCTGCTCGATGAGCTCGGCGACCGCGTTCTCGAGGGTGGTGGCCTCGCGGACGATGCGACCGATGGTCTTGTCGTCGAGCATGCCGCACAGGCCGTCGGAGCAGAGCACGAACTGGTCGCCGTCCTTGATCTCGTGCTTGGTGATGTCGACGACGACGGTGTCACGCATGCCGAGGGCGCGGGTGATCACGTTCTTGTGGGGGAAGTTGCGGGCCTCCTCCTCGGACATGTCGGGGCGAGCGTCCTTGTAGTCTTCCAGCAGCGAGTGGTCGCGGGTCAGCTGCTTGATGCCGTCCTGGGAGACGCGGTAGCAGCGGGAGTCGCCGACGTGGGCGACGTAGACGTAATCACCGACGAACATGGCGCCGACGATCGTCGTGCCCATGCCGCGCAGGTTCGGGTTCTTCTGCGCCGCATCGAAGATGCGGGCGTTGGCCAGCCGGACGGCCGCGACCATGCGGTTCTCCGGGTAGGACAGGGCCGGGTCGTAGCGGTAGGGCCACGTCGCGTCCATGTCCTTGCTGTGCTGGTAGAACTCGCTGATCACATCACCCGAGAGCTTGCTGGCCACCTCACCACAGGCGTGACCACCCATGCCGTCGGCGACGAGGAAGACCTTCTCGTCCTCGATGAGCGAGAAGTAATCCTCGTTGTGGGCGCGCTTCATGCCCACATCAGTTTTGGCGGCGTAGCGAAGTCGCACAATGGCTTTCATCCTAGCCGAGCAAGGCTTTGCGTGGAAGGGGCGGCGCACCGAGCGCTGGCGCGCGTCGACGGATGGGGCGCTGTGGTCGACGGTGGAAGTGATAGTTTCCGGGTCCATGGCCCAGGCTCAGATCCTCACCATCGGCGATGAATTGCTCTCCGGTGACACCGTCAATTCCAACCTCGCATTCCTGGGGGAGCGCTGCCGCAGGCTCGGGGTGACGGTGGTCCGGGCGGTTTCAGTGCGGGACCGGGTCGAGGAGATCGTGGCTGCGCTGGCCGATGCGGCCCGTTGGGCCGACATTTGTCTGGTCTCCGGGGGGCTCGGGCCGACCTCGGACGACCGGACCGCGGAGGCCGTCGCGGAGGCCTGTGGGGTGCCGCTGGTGCGAAATCTCGAGGCCGTGGCCGCGATCGAGGCCATATTCGCCAAGTTTCGCCGGCCGATGCCGGACATCAACCGCAAGCAGGCGGACTTCCCGACCGGGGCCGACGTGCTGGACAATCCGATCGGCACGGCGCCGGGCTTTGCCGTGCATCTGCCGCCATCGGCCGAGCGCGGCCGAGGCTGCTGGGTGGCCTGCATGCCCGGGGTCCCGCGGGAGATGAAGCGGATGATGGCCGAACAGGTCGAGCCGCGCCTCGGCCGTGATTTTGTGCTGCCACAGGTGGAGCGAAGGATCTACCGGGCGATCGGCCGGGGCGAGTCGGCGATCGCCGTCGACCTCGAGCCGCTCGTGGCCGAGGCCCGCCGGCGCTCGCCAGGATTGGCCAATCTCTACCTTCATTACCGGGCCGCGGCCCCGCAGGTGCTGATCATCGCCGAGGGGGCCGGGGGTCCGGACGGGGCCAGGGCCACCGCGGAGGAGCTGGCGAGCCTCGACGAGGGCTTCGTGGCGGCGTTGCGGCCGGCGCTTTATGGGCTCGGGGAGGCCGACTTGCCGGTCCGGGTAGTGGGGGCGCTATGCCGCAGTGAGAAGACCGTGGCGACGGCGGAGTCGTGTACGGGGGGCCGGGTCGGCGCATTGTTCACCGAGGTCGCGGGAGCTTCGGGGTGTTTCGTCGGCGGGGTCATCACCTACGACAACCGGATCAAAATCGAGGCGCTCGATGTTTCTGGGGCAGATCTCGCCGCCCACGGAGCGGTGTCCGAGGTGGTCGCCCGGGCGATGGCCGAGGGGGCGAGGCGCCGGCTCGGCACCGACTTCGCGGTCGCGACCACGGGGATCGCCGGACCGGGTGGGGGTACGGAGGAGAAGCCGGTCGGGACCGTCGACATCGCGGTGGCGGACGCCGAGGGATGCAGCTACAAGCGCCTCAGCCTGCACGGCGAGCGCCGTCTCATCCAGCACGTCGCGGCGCTGTGGGCCCTCAAGTTGCTGTGGGACCGGCTGGTGGAGCGGGGCCTGGCGCGGGTCGAGTCGCTGGACTAGCGCGGTTGCCGAGCACGGGGGGGATGTCAAGCGCCGGACGCCCGATCCCGCTCGACACGGAACACTTGTTCTCCTATAGATCATGCGCCGCGGTTAACCTGAGCGCGAGGACAGACCAAGACATGGCCAACGCACCGACCACCCCCCCCGTCCAGAGCCAGCGAGATTCAGCGATCGACCTCGCCCTGGCGACCATCGAGAAGCAGTTCGGCAAGGGATCGATCATGCGCCTGAGCAAGGACGGGAAGCTCCCGGCCGGCGATGTGAGCGTGATCCCGACCGGTTCGCTGCCGCTGGACATCGCGCTCGGCATCGGCGGCCTGCCGCGCGGGCGAATCGTCGAGATCTACGGGCCGGAGTCGTCAGGCAAGACGACGCTGACCCTGCACGCGATCGCCGAGGCCCAGCGCCGCGGAGGCGTGTGCGCCTTCATCGACGCCGAGCACGCGCTCGACGTCAGCTACGCCCGCAAGATCGGCGTGCGCACCGATGACCTGCTGGTCTCGCAGCCGGACTTCGGCGAGCAGGCCCTGGAGATCTGCGACACCCTGGTCCGCTCCGGTGCGATCGACGTCATCGTCGTCGACTCGGTGGCGGCCCTGACGCCGAAGGCCGAGCTCGAGGGCGAGATGGGCGACAGCCACGTCGGCCTGCAGGCGCGCCTGATGAGCCAGGCCCTGCGCAAGCTGACCGGCTCGGTCGCCCGCTCGCGCTCGATGGTCATCTTCATCAACCAGCTGCGCATGAAGATCGGCGTCATGTTCGGCAGCCCGGAGACGACCACCGGCGGCAACGCGCTCAAGTTCTATGCGTCCATCCGCCTCGACATCCGCCGCATCGGCGCGATCAAGGAGGGCGAGCAGGTCGTCGGCAACCGCACCCGCGTCAAGGTGGTCAAGAACAAGATGGCCCCGCCGTTTCGCGAGGTCGAGTTCGACATCACCTACGGCGAGGGCATCTCCCGCGAGGGCGGCGTGATCGACCTCGGCGTCGAGGACAAGGTGATCGAGAAGTCCGGCGCGTGGCTGTCGTACAAGGGCGACCGCATCGGCCAGGGCCGCGAGAACGCCAAGAAGTTCCTGAAGGACAACCCCGACGTCTACGCGCGCATCGAGCAGGAGATCCTCACCAAGCACAACATCGTCATCCATGGGCCGGGCGTCGTCGCGGTGCCGGGTGAGGGCAAGGACAAGGACAAGGACAAGGACAAGGATGACGCGCCCCGCGGTGGCTCGCCCGTCAAGGTCGTGCCGGCCGCGCCCGCTGCCGCCGAGGACGACGCTCGCGGCAAGGCCAAGCCGGTCGCGGCCAAGGCCGCCGGCAAGTAGGCGCCAGGGCGCGACCGCCGGCGGGTGAGCACCGGCCGGCGCCCGTTTTGATCTGTCCTTTGGGACAGACTCAGGCGGACGGTCGCATGTCGGCGTCGCCGGTTTGGGTCTGTCCTTTGGGACAGACTCAGGAGGACAGGGCGCCGACCCAGGTGCCGTGGAAGCCGAGCGGGCTGTGGTGGGGCATGCGGAGCCGGCAGACGGTGCGCAGGTCGGCGGCGTCGAGCACCAGCAGCTCACCGGTGTGCAGCCGCGGGTCGTAGCACATCGAGAGGATCCAGCCGTCGTCCTCGGCGGCGCTGCCGGGTCGTGGCACGAAGATCGGCTCGCCGGTGAGGTTCGGGCGCAGGTCGCGAAACACCGAGCTGCGGGTCTCGGCGTCGACCTTGAGCAGGCCGGTGCTGAAGGGCTCGCGCTGGTCGAGGGACGTGCCGAGCGACCAGGTGTAACGGTGCGGCCGGGTCCAGTAGGCCGGGTTGATGGTCGGCAGCTCGCCCGTGTAATCGGTGAGGGCGCGCTCCTCGATCAGGCCGCTGCGGGTGTCGATGATGAAGCGGGTCAGGATGGTGCGCGGGTATTCGGCCGCGAACTGGCCCGGGCGCGGCTTGGAAGCGACCGGGACGCTCGGCAGGCGATCCATGCGGTCGGCGTCGACGACCACGTACGGGCCGTCCTCGAAGGCGTTGGCGAAGTGGAAGATGAAGCAGGGGCGGGCGCTGTAGCTGCGCGCCTGGGTCCCGCGGCGCGGGAGCAGCAAGATGGTGGTCGGGCCCGGCATCGCGTGCAGGGTCGAGGCCGGCGGCGCCAGCCCGAGCAAGGTCCGCGGCAGGTCGAAGGCGACCGGGGTCAGGAAGAACACACGAAAGCGCGGGGTCACCGTGAAGTCGTGCAGGAAGCTCATCGCCGGCAGGACCAGGCGCTCGCGCTGCACGACGGCGCCGGCGTGGTTCTGGCGGTAGAGCATCAGGGCGGGCTTCATCCCCGAGACGGTGCCGAAGTTGAAGAGGTCGCCGGTGGCGGGGTCGAGGCGGGGGTGGGCGGAGTAGGGCAGCTCGGGGGCGATGAGGCGGTCGATGAACGAGCTGTCGTTTTGCAGGGCGCCGCCGAGGTCGTCGCGGGCGAGGGTGTCGAGGGTGTGCGGGTCGATGCGGTGGGGCAGGCCGCCCTCCCACAGCGCGCGCAGCTGTCCGCCGTGCATGACCACGGAGGTGTTGGCGACGTTCTTGAAGCGCATGCGCAGCAGGTTCTTGCGAAATCCGCCGGGGATGTTGGTGCCGAAGTTGCGGTAGAGGATCTTGCGGGCGGCCTCCTCGTCGAGGAACTCCCGCGTGCGCACGTAGCGGTTGCGATAGACCACGCCCTGGTCGGTGAAGGCGAAGCGGTTCAGGTGGCCGTCGCCGTCGAAGGGGTGGCCGTAGGGCTGCCCATGGACCTCGAGCCGGCCCGGACCATTGCGAAACAGGACCCCACGAAGTCCCGCCGGCAGCTCGCCCTCGACGACCTCGAGATGACCCTCCACCTCGTCGGTGATCGACTCGTTGGATCGGAGGTAGGCCTCCCGCAGATCGATCGGGTCGAGCGACGCAGCGGCGGCAGTGGCTGGGGCGGCGGACACCTTGCCGCTTTAGTCGCACCGGCCTGGAATTGCCAGTCTAGGGCGGGTAACTCCCAGGCGTCGGCGCCCGTGGGCCGGATCTCGGGCCGGATCTCGAGGCGGATCTCGGGCCGGCTGCGCGAGGCACGCACGGGCGTCGCTGGGGGCGGCGGCCCGCGCGCTGGCGGGCTGTGGTAGGGTCGGCGGTCGATGCGGCGGCTTTGGCGAGTGATGGCGATCGGCGGTCTGGCGACGGCCTGTGGGCGGCCCAACCCCGGGTTCAAGCTCATTGACTCCAGCGACGCGGGTGACAGCGATGGCCAGAGCGCGTCGGTCGGGTCGACGAATTCGGGGCCGGGCACGAGTACGCCGACGAGCACGGACACGAGCGGCGTGACGATGACGACGGCGAGCGTGGGCACGATGAGCTCGACGGTCTCGACGGTCTCGACGGGCGACCCGACGGGTGACACCGAGGGCGCGACGACGTTGCCGGCCGGCAAATGGACGTTCCCGACCAATTGCCTCGAGCCGTTCAATACCTTCTTCACGCCGGCGGCGGAGGACACGTTCTTCGCCAACGAGTCGGTCGAGGTGGCGGCCACGGGCTGCACCTGGAAGCCCAAGGTGCCGCTGAACGACCCGATCCAGTGCCGGGACATGCAGTTCAGCGCGGCAAAGGAGTTTCAGCTGTATCTGTTGCCGGTCGACGACAACCCGCGCAACGACGACGTGGGCATCTATGCGGTGCGCTTCGAGATGCCGGTGGCGCCGAAGTACCTGGACAAGGTCGATATCCCGCCGGAGGCCTTCACCGTGGTCCAGGCCCGGATCCGCGTCGCTCAGGCGGTCGAAGTGCTGCCGTGGAACGTCACGCTGGGCGTCCGTCGATTCGTGGCGGGGAACACCTGGACCGCGGGGCAGGCCGAGAAATTCAGCCCCTGCTTCGCGCCGTCGGCGTCGTTTCGCTGCCGTGTCTGCCCTGTAAACGGGTCAGAGAAGGGGGCCTGCGAATCCGAGTGGAGGGATGTCGATCTGGATGTGCCGGATCCCGCGCAGGACGGCATTCCTTATGCCGTCGGTGCGGTCGATCCCGAGCTCCCGCCGAAGATGGTGGTCCCCCAGCCGCCGCCCGTCGATGGCGCCGATCTGTCCTTCCCCTTCAAGCCCGAACAACTGGGGTGGCTCACCAGCGATGGAATGATGCTGATGCCGGTGGGCAAGACCGAGAAGGGCGTCGTCGAGGTCAGGACCCTGGAGACCGTGCACGAGGACCAGCGCCCGGGGCTCGTGGTCTCTTATTGCGAGCCGCAGCCCATGGATTAGGCGGCGAAGCTGAGCTCGATGGCCTCGGCGACGGTGCGGGCGAGGCGGAGCTCGATGCCGGGCGGGAGGTTGTCCTTCATGGTGCGGGCGGCCTTCTTGGGGCCGGCGGGGAGGATGGCGCGCTTGAGGCCGAGGCGGGCGGCCTCTTGCAGGCGGCCCTCGGTGCGAGGTGTGGGGCGCAGCTCGCCGGTGAGGCCGATCTCGCCGAAGGCGATCAGGCCGGGCGGGAGGGCCTGACGGCGGAAGCTCGAGGCGATGGCGAGGAGCACGGCGAGGTCGCTGGCGGGCTCGGAGAGGCGCATGCCGCCGACGACGTTGACGAAGACATCCTGGTCGAGGACGAAGAGTCCGGCGTGGCGGTCGAGCACGGCCATGAGCATGGCGAGGCGGACCGGGTCGACGCCGACGCAGGTGCGGCGGGGGTTGCCGAAGCTGGCGGCGAGCAGGGCCTGGACCTCGAGCAGCAGCGGGCGTGAGCCCTCGAGCGTGGCGGTGACGCAGGAGCCGATGGCGGGGGCTTCGCGGTCGGTGAGGAAGGCCTCGGAGGGGTTGGCGATCTCCCGCAGGCCGTCGCCGCGCATCTCGAAGACGCCGAGCTCCTGGGTGCTGCCGAAGCGGTTCTTGGTGGCGCGCAGCAGGCGGGTGGTTCGCTCCTCGTCGCCCTCGAAGGACAGCACGGCGTCGACGAGGTGCTCGAGCAGGCGGGGGCCGGCGAGCTGGCCGTCCTTGGTGACGTGGCCGACCATGACGACCGGCACGCCGTGGTGTTTGGCGAAGGCGACCAGCTGGCTGGTGACGGCGCGGATCTGCGTGAGGTTGCCGGGCAGGCCGTCCTGGGCGCCGGAGTAGACCGTCTGGACCGAGTCGACGATCAGCGCGCCGAGCTGCTTGGCGCGGTCGGTGGCCTGGAGCAGCACCTCCTCGATCCGCTGCTCGGCCATCAACAACAAGTTCTGGTGGCTGGCCGCGAGCCGGGCGCAGCGGGAGCCGACCTGGGCGACCGACTCCTCGCCGCTGGCGTAGAGCACGAGGCCGGCGCGGCGGGCCAGGCCGACGCTGGCTTGCAAGAGCAGCGTCGACTTGCCGATGCCCGGAGGGCCGCCGAGCAGCACGACGCTGCCGGGCACGAGGCCGCCGCCGAGCACGCGGTCGACCTCGTTCATGCCGCAGGGGCGGCGCGGCTGGCTGTCGACCTGGGTCTGGGCGTCGGTCGAGGCGACCACGTTCGAGGCGCCGACCGGGCGCTCGCCGGGGCTCGGCGGGGCGAGCTCGGACTCGATGGTGTTCCAGGCGTCGCAGCTCGGGCACTTGCCGAACCAGCCGGAGGTGACCGCCCCGCAGGCCTGGCAGACCCAGCGGGGTGTGGCTTTTTTGGCTTTGCTCATCGGGGCGGGGCGAAGTGGAGCGAGAGGGTGACCCGACGCGCGCGGCCGCGCAAGCATGTCCGCGGGGACATCGCCTGCGCGGCCGTGGGTGGTCGAGATGTTGGCGAGCGAGCGCCGGAACTAGAACTTGATGCCGATCTGGGCCTGGACGGTCTGGGCGGCCTTGGCGTCGCCGTTGTTCTCGACCGGCAGGCCGGCGTAGGTGGAGCCGGTGCGATTGAAGGCGCCGAACGGGAACATCACGCCGTACTGGATCTGCACGAAGATCGGCTCTTGTTGGTCGTGGTAGCGGAAGGCGCCGTCGATCTCGAGGCCGTAGTTGGCCTTGTTACCCCAGGTGGCGGCCCGCTGGTGGGCGACCGCGTATTCGATGTCGAGGCGGCCGGAGAAGTTGTTGTCGAAGAAGTAGAAGGCCATCCACGGCTTGAAGTACGCGGCGTTGGCGGCGGTGCCGAGCAGCTCGCGGAACAGCAGGAGGTCCTGCATGTAGGCCGGGTTGAAGCGGAAGTTGGTCCAGCGGCTGTCGACGCCGTTGACGATCAGCGGGCTCTGCGGGTTGTAGCCCTGGGTGCCGCTCGGGTCGCCGGTGGCGAAGCCGTGGTCGAGGCCGAGGTGGAAGCGGTCCTTGAACAGGCCGTACTTGAACTCGAGCGCGTAGCCCAGCTGCATGAAGGTGCGCTTGCTGAGGTCGCCGGTCTTGCCGATGGAGGCGTACTCGAAGCCGGTCTCGGTGACGTCGCGGTCGAGGTCGCGCTCGAACATGCGGCCGATGGTGCCGGAGGCCTCGAGCTCGACGCGCAGGGTCTTCCAGTTGACGCGCAGCCAGATGTCCGGGGTGACCATGAGGGCGCGCCGGCGGATCAGGAGGTTGGCGTAGTTCTGGATGCCGCTGTCGCCCTCCTCGTCGAGGTCGCCGCTGCCGAGCGAGTTGCCCTGGCGGCCGAGGCCGGTGTCGGCGTTGTTCTCGGCCCAGGTCGGGTTGGTGCCGAGGCCGTCGCCGAGGCCGGGGCTGCCGGTGACGCGGTCGACGGCCTGGCTGCGGATCCAGGCGATCGCGCCGTAGTTGACGACCGGGCGGCCGAGCGCGAGCTTGCGCTGCAGCATCGCCGGGTCGTCGCGGCGCAGGATCGACAGGCGCCACTGATAGACGTTGTCGAACTTCTCGGCGCTGAAGTCCTGGCCGACCCGGTTGCCCGAGGCCCACGACTGGCCGAGCAGCTGCGAGGTCGTCGGTCCGCTCGAGGCCCAGTCCCACGAGGCCTCGAAGGTGTGGACGTTGCGGCGGTCCTTGCCGAAGTCGAAGCCGAGGCGCAGGGAGTCGACGGAGTCGCCGTAGTCCATGTCGAGCTGGCGGACGATGTCGGCCCGCTCGCCGCGGTTGTAGCCGTTGCCGTCGTTGGCGACCAGGCCCATGCCCCAGTGGTGCGGCATGCGGCCGAACTTGATGTCGAGGCCCCAGCCGAAGCGGATGTGCCCGTAGGCGCGCTTGACGACCAGGCTGTCGCTCCAATTGTTGAGGCCGGCGCTGGGCGGGTTCTGGGTGCGGGTGTAGAGGTCGATCGGCGCGAACGGGCTGTCGCCCATGAACGCGTCGGGGGTGCTGCCGAGCACGAGGTTGTCGAGCGCGTCGATGGTCGCGTGGACCTTGACGGTGTCGGTGATGTGCAGGGTCGGCTCGAGGCGCAGGCGCATGTTGGCGCTGCCGAAGCCGTTGTGACGTCCGCAGCGGCGGCCGGCCTTCTGGACGTTGATGCCCTTTTGCAGCAGCGTGCCGTAGCAGTTCGCGTCGCTCGGGGTGGGCGGGTTGGTCCCCTGGCCGTCGATGGTCTCGCCGGCCACGGCGGGCGGCGGGAAGAACTTCTGGTCGAGGTCGTTGGCCTGGCCGTAGGTCTGGCCGACGGTCGTGTTTTGACCCTTGCTGAGGCCGAGGTCGAGGCGATGGAAGTAGTCGGCGCGCATGCGCATGTAGCCGTGGAGCTCGAACAGCTGCAGCTGCCTGAGCCCGCGCGGCTGGGCGGGCACCGGCTCGATCGGCTGGAGCGCTTGTTTGTCCTTGGGCGCGGCCTCGGCGGGGCCTTCCTTCTTGTCTTTGCCGCCGCCGCCGGGGCCTTGCTGCATGCCGCCGCCGCCCATGCCGCCCATGCCGCCCATGCCGCCGCCGCCACCCATGGGGCCTTGCGCGTGGGCGACCCGGCCGGCGCAGAGCAGCGCGAGCAGGCCGAACGACGTGGCGACGGGGCGAGGCGTGAAAATCGACATCGGCAAAGCGGCGGGACGCTAACAACCGCGCCCGGGGGCGTCAACCGGCGCGGACGAGAACGGCCAGGAGTTTGCACCCGGGGGCGCGAACTTCTAGGCTGCGGCCATGACGAGCCTGTGGCAGCCAGGTCAGCTCCTCTTCGCCGGCTTCAAGGGCACCGAGGTGCCGCGAGAATTCGCCAAATTACTGGCTCAGGGGCGTTTGGGCGGGGTGATCCTGTTTGCCAGGAATATCGTCGATCCGCCGCAGGTACGGGCCCTGACGGCCGCGCTGCACGCGGCTGCGCCACCCGAGGCGCCCGTGCTGCTGGCGATCGACCAGGAGGGCGGGCGAGTGCAGCGGCTGCGGGCGCCGTGGACCGAGTGGCCGCCGATGCGGCAGCTGGGCGAGCGCGATGAGCCCGAGGCGACCGCCGCGGTGGCCGCAGCGATCGCTCGTGAGCTGGCCGACCTCGGGATCGGCCTCGACTTCGCCCCGGTGGTCGACGTCGACACCAACCCCCTGAATCCGGTCATCGGTGACCGCAGCTTCGCGCGGGAGCCGGCCGCGGTGGCCCGGCACGCGGCCGCGTTCATCACCGCCATGCAGGCCGCCGGCGTCGCCGCATGCGCCAAGCACTTCCCCGGCCACGGTGACACCCAGAGCGACAGCCACCTCGAGCTGCCCCGACTCGAGCACGACCTCGACCGCCTCCGCGAGGTCGAGCTGCCGCCGTTTCGTGCGGCCATCGCGGCGGGGGTCGCGAGCGTGATGACGGCGCACGTGCTGTTCCCTCGGCTCGACCGCCATCGACCGGCCACCCTCGCGCCCGATGTGATGGACCTGCTGCGCGGCGAGCTCGGCTTCGACGGCGTGGTGTTCAGCGACGACCTCGAGATGAAGGCGGTCGCCGACCACTTCCAGCCCGAGCCGCTGGTGCGGGGCAGCCTCGAGGCGGGCTGTGACGCGATGTTGGTGTGCAGCCAGTTCGACCTCGTGCGCGAGGTGCTGCGCCTGCTCGAGCACATGCCGGACCGGCTGCTCGAGCACCCGCTGCGGCGCATGCTTGCTTTTAAGCAGCGCTATGCGCCCGCGCATCGCCGGACCGCGCTGGGCGAGCAGGCGCCCGTGACCGCGCCGCCGGGGCTGATCGCGGACCTGTTCGCGGTGCCGGAGCTGCTGCGCACGCCGGAGCCGATCATCGAAGTTCCGCCCTACGAGGAGCATCAGCAGCTCGCCCGGCGGATCCGGGGTGAGCGATAGATGGCGCCGGGCGCCGCGATGCTGGGTGCGGTCCTGTCGCTGGCGGGCCCGGTAGCGA
>NZ_JACCSO010000517.1 GCF_013812955.1 Nannocystis sp.
GATTAGAGGTGGCGTAACGGTCGCGGGCGCTGGTCCAGCCCTGGCAGTGCTGGTCCGGGCTGAAGTGAACGCCGCCTGGAGTCGTGTTGGTCGCCACGTACTTCTCGAATATTGCGGCCCCGGTCTCGGTGACTGAGATCCCCTCCCCGAGCGGCCCCACCTCGATCAGCGCCGCGAAGCTGTCGGCGAACTTCTTGCCGGTGACCAGCACGTAGGGCCACGAGGTAGCGACGTCCATGAAGCGCGACTTGGCGTCGACGTCGCCGGTGCTGAGGAGCGCATGGAAGCGCTCGGGTTCGGCGAGCCCCGCGGCCGCGGCCGCGTTACGGCACTTCAGGTCAGCGCCGAAGAGGCCGCCGAGGTTCCCGGTGAAGGCAGCGGCGGTGACGAAGCCCCGAAGCTGCAGCGCCCGGCAGCTCACGTCGCACAAGATCTCCTGCTCGTCGCCCTTCACACCGCCGTTGCCCTGCCCCAGATCGCAGGTCTCAAACTCGGGCTGCAGCTTGTGGTCGCCGCAGCGGGCCCCCGGAGTGCACATCGACCCGCACAGGCTGCCGTACTCATCGCTGTTCCCCGCGCCTTGATCGCACAACTCCCAGCCCACGAACAGCTTACCGTCGCCGCACACGTTGAGCGTGCAATCCTCTTTGCAGAACCTGGTGTCGCCGTTGCCGGCGCCATCATCGCATTCCTCGCCTGGGCCCCCGATTCCGTCTCCGCAAGGCGAGATGCCACCCGGCGTGTCCGCCCCCGAGCTGCTCGTGCCGACTTCGGCGGCGGTGCTGCCGGTCCCCGTCGTGGTGATCATCGTCGTCGTCGGGGTCGGCCCGTCACCGCTCGCCCCCGTGGTCGGGACCTCGGGCGTCGTCGAAGATCCGCTCGTACTGGTTGCTATGCCGGCTCCGCTGACGGCCATACCAGAGTCTGTGCACGCCAGGCAGCCGAGCGCGGCGAGGTTGAAGAAGCAGAGCAGATGGTGCGACCTGAGCTTGAACATGACGATCTCTCCGCGCGGGTCGGTCACAGGGTCTGCAGGCAATAGAGGGCGAAGTCCACGCCGCAAACGATCGGGTTGTCGTCGTCCTGCGACAGGGTCCACTCCGACGTCATGCGGTCGCTGTACCCGTAGTGCCCGGTGTTCTTGTACCAGTTGGTCGACCAGTCCTCGCAGTGCTCCGACCCGGGCACCGCCGTGCCGTCGGGTCGCGTCCCCGTCCACACCCCACCATGATAGGTCTCGTTCTTCTCCGTCACCTCGAACGCGTGCTCCAGCTCCCCCGCCAGCAGCGCCGACCACGAGGCCGCCAGCACCAGCCCGGTCACCAGCACCAGCCGCCCGCGCCCCTGCTTGAACCGGTCCTTCGCGTCCGTGGTGCTGTCGCTCAGCCACGCCCGGTACTTAAGCGCGTCCGGCCAGCCCTGGTCGTCGGCTCGGTTGAAGCACAGCGCGTCGGCGATCTTCAGGCTCTGCAGCTCGCCCGAGCTGTACCTGATGCTCGTCACGAACACCCGGCGGTCCAGCGCGCACGTGTCGTTGCAGCCGTCGTCCGGGTCGAGGTTGCCGTCATCACACTCCTCCGGCTCCGCGCCGAACGCCTCCACCACCGCGTTCCCACAAACCGCCATCGGCTCCCCGGTGCTGGTCTGCGTGGTGCTGATGGCGTCCATCGTGTTGGTGACATCGGTCGTGCCGGTGCTCGTGCCGGTCGTCTCCCAGCCCGCCACTGTCGTGTCGGCCGCGGATACGCCCGCGCTCTCGCTGCCGCTCGCGCCCGTGCTCGCGGGCTCCGTGTCACCGTTCACATCGCCACTCGCGGCGCCGCCCGTGTTCGCGTCGTCCGCGTGCTCCTTTTGGAGCAGCGCGTACTGAGGCGAGCTACACCCCGCGAGCACGCTCAGGACGGCCAGGGACAGGCGGCGCCTGCTGAAGACCATACCGGACGAGACGAATTCGCGCATGATCAAAACCTCCCCTGGAGAAGCAGACCGCCGATGCCCCGTGCGCCCCACGGGGCCACCGCCATGCGGCGTTGCCGAGCGCCGGCCGCCAGGAGGGCCGCGCCGGTCACGACGAGCGCGGCGCCGGTGACCCCGAGAACGACGGCCCCGGCCGTCACGGACGTGTAGCGTTTGCCCAGCGCCGCCGCGTCCGCGTCTTGCTGCGGGGTCAGAGTGCGGTCCTTCGTGTGTTCGCGGAGGGCTGCGAGCTCGCGCTCGCCGTCGGCGCGGTACGCCAGGAGCCCGGCCATCGGCGCGAACAGCAGGAGGCCGGGGACGAGCGTGCCCACCCCGATCCGGACACGGCGGCGATCGATGCGCTGGACCGGGGGCGGTACGTCGGGGCGAACGGCAAGTTCGGAGGGTCCCGTCGCAGCGGCCGGGGCCTCGGTCGCGGTCGGCACCGGCTCATCCGTGCGCTCGCTCGGCACAGTCACCGTCGCCGTCTCGCGTACGCACACATCCGGCGGGAACGCGGCGAGGCGGCTGCGTAGCCGCTGCAATGTGCCCGAATACTCGACCGTGCCGACCTCGGGCAGCTCCGGGAACGCGGCGTTGAGCGCCGCGATGTGCTCCTGCATCAGCCGCTCGAGCTGACACAGCGCCTCGGGCCCGCCATCGATCTCGTGCAAACGCACCAGCGTGAAGTGCATCGAGTCGATCAGCTGCTTGCGCCCGACCCGATCACGTCGGACATCCGGCATGGCATCGTAGGCCGCACGAAACGCGACCAGCGCGTCCACCAGCCGGTCCTGATCGTAGAACACCATCGCTCGCTTGTTGTGCGCGTCGGCCTCGGGCGGCAGCGACGAACCCTCTGGCGGCGCCATGTTCAGGACCAGCCGGAGAAGGAGGTTTGTCGACATCATGAGCGCACGACCGTACGCGAGCTCGCCTCGATTTCCTACAGTAGGCCGGAGGAGCAGATCCAGTATCCCCAATTACATGGTTTTCACCACCTGATGGACATACCAATGGGGCCTGCGACAAACCCTGGTACCGAGGACTTGCGACCCGACGGCCAGACAGTACGGCTCCCGACGGCGCGCCCTGACCGCGAACATCCCTCGACGGCGCTCAACGCATCGACGCGTTCGGGTTGGCCCCGGGCCCGATGCGCACCGTGATCGGCCGCGCGGTGTGCTTGTCGTCGCTCACGAGCAGCATCTGCCCCTCGGGCGCCTCGATGACCACGCGCGGCCCATCCGACCCCGACTCATGGCGCACGACGCCGTAGGCCGTGATCTCCTCGTCGAGCTCGAACAGGCTCTCGAGGTAGCGCAGCTGCTTCGCGGCGCTCGACTCACCGGGCCCGCCGACCTGATGGCGGCGCAAAAACGTCTCCTGCGCCGGGCTCGGCGGGACCATGTGATCCGAGTACGACGCCTGCTCGAGGTCCGCCGAGACCTGTGGTCGCAACATCCGGACCAGGATCAGCCCGGTCCCGTCGTCGAGGCAGAAGTCGCACCACTGCTCCTCGTAGGCCAGCTGCACCCAGCCCTCCGACTTGCCGCTCGGTCGCAGCTCCTCCGCCACCGACTGGAAGTAGCCGCAGCGCTTGCCCGACAGCGGCGCCATCAGCATCGGACCGGCGACCGGCTTGAGCTTGCCGGCCACGCGCGCCATCTTGCCGTCCTGGGTCCCCGCGACCTTGGTGACCGGCACCTTGCGCAGCGCCTGGTTGGTGCGCTTGGCGCCCGAGAAGAACATCACCAGCCCGAACACCGCCCCGAGCGCCGCCAGAACGGCCACAGCCAGCAGCAGGAGCGCCCAGACCATCGCCGACCGAAGGTATCACAACGCCCGGACGCCGCAGCGCCCGGCGTCGCCACCGGTCGGCACTCGGCGCTCGCCACTCCGCTCAGGCGTGCAAAGCGCGCATGGCTTCGGCCAGGCGCGGCAGCGCGGCCTGGATCTCCGCTTCGCTCGCGGCGCCGACGCTGAGGCGAAACCAGCCCTCGTCGCCGGGCACGCCGAAGGCCTGGAACGGGACGATGCCGACGCCGGCGGCGTGGAGCACGTAACGGCGTACATCCTCATTGGTCCGCAGGGTCTGGCCCTCCGGGGTGACCTGTCCGAACGGGAAGATCCGCACCGTCAGGTAGATCGCGCCCATCGGCGGGATGCTGTCGACCGCCAAACCCTCGGCCTTGAGCGCCTGGAAGCCGCCGTGCAGCAGCTCGAGGCGCGAGGCGATGCCGCTGAGGAAGGTCTTGTGATAGGTGCGGATCGCCTCGGGGTCGTCGAGCAGGTCGACGGTCGCGACCTGCTCCGGGCGCGGCGCCCAGGCGCCGACGTGGCCGAGCACGGCCGACATCTGGCGGATGACATCGACCGGGCCGACCGCCCAGCCGACGCGCAGACCGGTCGCCGCGAACGCCTTGCTGATGCCGTCGACGAAGATCGTGTAACGCGCCATCTCCGGGACCAGGCCCGGCGGCGTCACGTGGTGCGTGCCGCCGAAGCACAGCATCCAGTAGATGTGGTCGTACATCAGGTACACCGGCCGCGTCCCGCTGCGCTCGCGGGCCCGGTTCTCGGCCAGGATCGCCTCGCAGATGCCGCGCAATGCATCGGCGTCGATCGCCGTCCCGGTCGGGTTCAGCGGCGAGTTCAGGCACACCAGGCGCGCCGCGGGCAGCTCGCTCAGCAGCGCGTCGCCGGTCGGCAAGAACCGCGACTCCGGCCCGCACACCACCTGCACGCCGCGCGCCCCGCACATGTGCACGTAGTGGTTGTTGTTCCACGAGGGCACCGGATAAATGACCGTGTCGCCCGGATCGACGAGCGTGCGGTACGTGCCATAGATGACCGGTCTTGCGCCGCCCGCGACCAGGAACGAGTCGAGCGGATAACGCAGGCCGAGGTCCCGCTCGTAGTACCGCTGCAGCGCCTGGCGCAGCTCGAGCATGCCGTTGGCCGCCGGATAGTTGGTCTCGTGGCGCTCGAGCGCGCGGAGCACCGCCTGCTGCAGCACGGCGGGGATGGCGAACTGCCGCGGGTCGAAGTCACCGACCGTCAGGTTGCAGATCTTGTGGCCCTGCGCCGCCATCTGCCGGATGTCGGCGGCGATCTTCAGGATCTCCGAGCCCACCAGGGCGCCGGCCATGGTCGAGAACCGCCGTGCGGGGGCCTCCTCGACGTGGGTCGCGTGGGCGGTGAGATCGTGCAGGGCAGGCGTCGCGGCGTCGTCCGACATCGCGCCGAACTATGCCACACTCGCCGCGGCATGAGCAGTCGCCAACCGCATCTGAGCGCCCGGCTTCAGGGCTTCGGGACCACGATCTTCACCGAGATGACCCGCCTCGCGCTGCAGCACTCGGCGGTCAATCTCGGGCAGGGCTTCCCCAACTTCGACGGCCCGGAGTTCATCAAGGAGGCCGCGATCGCGGCCATCCGCGCCGGACACAACCAGTACGCGCGCATGACCGGCATCCCCGATCTCAACCGCGCGATCGCCGAGCACCAGCGGCGCTTCTACGACCTGCGCTACGACCCGGACAGTGAGATCACCGTCTATTCCGGGGCCACAGAGGCCATCTGCGCGGTGTTTCAGGCGCTGTGCGACACCGGCGACGAGGTGGTCCTCTTCGAGCCCTTCTACGACTCCTACCGCGCCAGCATCACCATGGCGGGCGCGGTCCCGCGGGTCGTCACGCTGCGGGCCCCCGACTTCAGCTACCGCCCCGAGGAGCTCGAGGCCGCGATCACCCCGAAGACCCGCGCCATCCTCCTCAACTCGCCGCACAACCCGAGCGGCAAGCTGTTCTCGAGGAGCGAGCTCGAGCACATCGCCGCCTTATGTCGTGAGCACGACCTCATCGCCGTCACCGATGAGGTCTATGAGCACCTGGTGTATGAGGGGACGCACGTGCCGCTGGCGACGCTCCCGGGCATGCGCGAGCGAACCGTCCTCATCTCCTCGTCGGGCAAGACCTTCAGCTTCACGGGCTGGAAGGTCGGACACACCTGCGCGCCGCCGGCGATCACCGCGGCGCTGCGCTGCGCCCATCAATTCGTGACCTTCTGCACGGCCACGCCGCTGCAGCACGCGCTGGCCCGCGCCTTCGTCGCGGACGACAGCTTCTTCACCGGGCTCACCGCCGAGTATCGGGCCCGCCGTGATCGTCTGTGCGATGGCTTGCGGGAGATCGGCCTCGGCGTGCTGACCCCCGCCGGCACCTACTTCGTGATGACGGACATTCGTCCGCTCGGCTACAGCGACGACCTCGAGTTCTGCCGCATGCTCCCGGAGAAGATCGGCGTCGCCGCCATCCCCCCGAGCTCCTTCTACGTCAACCCGCACGAGGGCCGCCACCTGGTGCGCTGGGCCTTCTGCAAGACCGACGAGGTGCTCGACGAGGCGCTGCGCCGGCTGCAGAAGCTGCGGGTTTCAACCAGTTCGTAAGGACATGTACAAAAGGACAGGACGATGCGAGTAGCGGCGATCCAGAGCGACATCGTTTGGGAAGATCCGGAGGCCAACTTCGCCAGGCTGCGGCCGTGGGTAGCCGCTGCGGCGGCCGCGGGGGCGCGCCTGGTCGTGCTCCCGGAGATGTTCGCCTGCGGCTTCTCGATGGCGACCGAGCGCGTGCGCGAGGCCCCCGACGGCCCGAGCGCGCGCTTCCTCGCCGAGCAGGCCGCGCAGCACGGGCTGTGGATCTGCGGCTCGATCCCCGAGACCGCCGCCGGCGAGGCGCGGCCCTACAACACCCTCGTGCTCGCCAGCCCCGGCGGCCAGGTGTCGCACCGCTACCGCAAGATCCACCCGTTCAGCTTCGCCGGTGAGCACGAGCACTACGGCGCCGGCGACCTGCACGTCACCGTCGACATCGAGGGCCTGCGCTGCACCCTGTTCGTCTGCTACGACCTGCGCTTCGCCGACGAATTCTGGGCCCGCGCCCACGACACCGACGCATACATCGTGGTCGCCAACTGGCCCGAGCGCCGGCGCCGGCACTGGACCACCCTGCTGCAGGCGCGCGCGATCGAGAACCAGGCCTACGTCGTCGGCGTCAACCGGGTCGGCCACGGCAGCGGCGTCGACTACAGCGGCGACAGCCGCATCATCGACCCCTGGGGCGAGATCCTCGCCGCCGCGGCCGGCGGCGAGACCATGCTGCTCGCCGACATCAAGCCCACCAACGTCCAGGACGCGCGCGACAAGTTCCCTGTCCTCAAGGACAGGCGCCGCTGAGACCGACCGAAGTCCGCATCGCCTCATAGATAGCGCCAACAGGCCGGCGCCATTCGCGCAAGTCGCAAAATCGCGCAGCCCTGAGGTATGGTCCGGTCCATGAGGCCACGGACCCGGCCATGTTTGTTCCTGGCGCTCTGCCTCGCGCCCGCCTGCCAGAGCCCGCAGGCCGACACGTCGCAGTTCACGACGATGCCAGCGTCGACCTCGTCGCCCGCATCGCCCGAGAGCACGAGCACGAGCACGAGCACGAGCACGGGCAGCAGTTCAGGCAGCGGGAGCGACGCGAGCTCGACGGCGGTCGAGTCGTCGACGAGCACCTCGACCGGCGACCCCGGCGGGACGACGGTGATCTTCGACGTCGGCTCCGACCAGGATGTCGGCGGCAAGCCACCCGGCTGCAAGGGGAAGATCGACTTCCTGTTCGTGATCTCGCGCTGGGCCGGCATGGAGTACTTCCAGACCCAGCTGCAGGCCGCCTTCCCCGAGTTCATCGACACCATCCAGGCGAAGTTCCCCGACTTCGACTACCAGATCATGGTGGTCGACAGCGACGCGCAGTGGGGCGTCGACACCTGCGACCTCAAGTGCCCGGTCCAGTGCGTCCCGAACTATCCCTGCGACTACATGCCGACGACCTGCGACACGACGATGGGGGCGGGCGTCGTGTTCTCCGCCGGTGATGATGCGCCGAACGAGCCGTGCAAGATCGACGGCGGACGTCGCTACATGATGAAGGGCCAGACCAACCTCAAGGCGACCTTCGCCTGCGCCGCGCAGGTCGGCAGCAGCGGCTGGCCTTTTGTGGCCGAGGCGCTGACGGAGGCGGTGCAGCCGGCGATCAACGCCTCTGGCGGCTGCAACGAGGGCTTCATCAGAGACGACGCGTTGCTCATGGTGACGCTCATCTCCAACACCTACGACGAACCGGGGGGTGGGGTCGGCTCCTCCCCGGGAGGTCCCGACACATGGATGGCTGCCGTGCGCGCGGCCAAGCAGGACGACCTCGAGTCGGTCGTGATGTTCAGCATTCTCGACGCCTACCCGGAGTGCCACGAGAAGGATCGCACCTGCCAGATGGTCAAGATGTTCCCCTACCATCTGCTCGCCGACCGGGATGAGCTCGACTACAGCCCGTTCTTCGAGCAAGCCACGGACCTGGTCGGGAAGGCCTGCGCCGAGTTCATTCCCGGGTAGCGTGGATCGCCCGGGTCCTCAGCCAGCGATGAACGCGACGGCCGGATAACCGTTCGCACCGATCCCGCCCGCATAGACCTCGCCGTGGCGTCCGATCGCGAGCGCGAGGGCGACATGCAGCACCTGGAGGTCTTTCCGGCTGAAGGTCCACAGGGCCTCCTCCTGGGACGGCGCGAAGGCCCGGACAGTGAACGCGGTCTCGTTGAACTTCGGGCCGCCTGTGGCCACCACGGCGTAGCCGGCGGCGCTCCAGGTGAGGTCGTGGACGGCGGAGGTCTTGTTTGGGAAGCTCCCGAGCGATGCCTGCCACGTGAGGGTGTCCTGCGCGTCGTAGATGCGCAGGTCCCCCTCGGGCTGGCAGTCGTCGTCGCAGGTGTAACCGGCGACGACGAGGCGGCCAAGGTCATCGACGTCCACGGCCTGCGCGCCACTCTGGAGCTTGACGCCCGGCGAGGCGACCATCCATGCGGTGGTCTTGGTCGCGGCGTCGAGGCGCAGCACGAAGAGCCGGTCGCGCTTCCATTTTTCGTCTCCGTGGTAGCCGTACGCCTCGCCGACGAGCACGAGCGCGTCGCCCGCGAACACGCAGTCCCGCGTGCGCTCGGAGATACGATGTGCCAGCTGGCCCTCCGGCCGGTAGTCGACCACCCACGGCTCGCCCGGCAGGTTCGGTCGAAACATCAGGGCCATCGCGTCGACGACGTCGAACTGCCCGGTCGGCGTCGTGCCACACACCGCGACCGTGCCCGAGGCATGGTGGGCGACGGCGACGGCCATCTCCCCCTTGGCGCCGAGGCCGACGTTCTGCGCGCCCAGTCCCCACGCCGGGATCTTCGCCAGCCACCAGCGCATGCCGTCGTCGCCCTGGCGATCGGCGAGCACGAACAGCGCGCCCTGCTCGTCGACCGCGAGGTCGATCGCCGTGCATGCGACGTCCGGCAGCACATCCACGAGATCGTTCGGGCCCCACACGCCGCCCTTGTCGCGCCGTCGGAGGTAGCAGCGCGACTGGCCGTTGGCGAAGTGGGTGCCGAACTCGATGACCTCGCCTGTGGGCAGCGTATCGATCGCAGCGACCTGACCGGGTCCGATCAGGTCGCCCGTCTCCCAGAAGCCCTGACTGCCGGGATCCGGCAGGGCGATCGTATAAGGGGCCTCGACGGTCTCGCCGTCCACGAGCTCCTGCCAGGGCGTCAGCAGGGCCGTGTGCGGGCCGTTGGCGAGGCCGGTGAGCACGGCGATCTCGCCGACGAACACGCCCGGCTCCTGCACGGCCAGCTCGATCACGTCGCCGGTGTCGAGCTGCATGCGCACGCCTGACGCATGCTCCGCGTTGACCGTCACGGCGAGCGGACCGTTGAATGCGATCGGGTTTGGCGTCAGCTCGAGGCTGACGATCAGCGGCGGCGTCGCGGGCTCGCCGGTGGCACCGGCCGTGCCGGCTGTGGTCCCTGTTCCGGTCTCCTCCTCGGCGTTCGTCGAGTACCCGGTGACGGTCTGGATCCCGTCGCTCACGCTCGTCGTCGGCGTCGTCACGTCACCGGTACTGGTGCTCGCGGCGCCCGTGCTGCACGCGTCGACCTCGGCGCAGCTCAGGAGCGGGGGCCAGGGCGCGCACCCGGGGAGACACACGAGCGCGAGCGGGAGGAGTCGACGAATGCGAGCTGACAGAGCGGCCTCACGGGCATTGAGTCAAAAACGCGCCTGAAAAGCAAGGACGCCGCGGCCACGGACGCGCCGCATCGGCCGCTCTGGGGCTCTACGCCCCCGCAATCATCAGCGTACGGACAATGCTCAGCCGGGTTTGGCAGCGCAGCGAAAGCCGACCGCGTGCACGTGCGCGGTCGCGTCCTGCGGGAAGCGCAGCGCCGGCTCGGCGTGCTCCGCCTGCGAACTATTAAAAGCCCCGCCGCGGATCACCTTCATGCCCGCCGGCGCCGGCGGCCCGGGTGGCGCGCCCGGGTACGGCTGGAAGTCGTCCGCCGTCCACTCGAAGACGTTGCCCACCATGTCCAGCAGCCCCGCCTGGGTCTTGCCGCCCGGGAAGCTGCCGACCGGCGCCGTGCCGGGGTGGCCGTCGTCGCTCGCATACAACAGCGGCACCTCCGGCAGCCCCGCGGCCGCGCGCCAGGCCGCGCACTCGTGACCGCAACCATTGAGCTGCTTCGGACCCGGCGCCTCGTCGCCCCACGGATAGGCCCGACCGTCCGAACCCCGCGCCGCGAATTCCCACTCCGCCTCGCCCGGCAGCCGCTTGCCCGCCTTCTCGCAATACGCCGCCGCCTGCTCCCAGGTCACACAATTGATCGGGTGGTGCTCGCGGCCCGCCTGGCCGGTGTTGCACAGCGGACTGTAGGCCGCGCGCGCGTCCTCCCAGGCCTTGCGGACCGCGCTGCCCTGCGGCCACAGGCTGTCGCGAAACGCCCGCTTGCACTCGCCCTTGCTCGAGCACGCCTCGTGCTCGGCGACCGTCACCTCGCGCAGGTCCATGCAAAAGTCGGCGACCTCGACCTGATGGGCCGGCCGCGCCGAGGCCAGCGCCTTGTTGTCGACGTTGTCCGAGCCCATGAAGAACTTGCCGCCGGCGACCAGCACCATGCCCTCGGGGCAGCGCGCGGGTGGTGCGGGCGCGGGCACCTGCGCGGCCGGGCTCGCCGCTGCCGCGAGCGGGGGCGGCA
>NZ_JACCSO010000522.1 GCF_013812955.1 Nannocystis sp.
CCCAACGCTCCGCGGATCCGCGGAGCAACAGCTCACGCCGAGCAACACCGCGGCCCGTCGCCGCGCGGGCCGGACGCCACGGACCCGCAGGGCCACAGCTCGCACGCCGAGCAGGACGCCACGGACCCCTGCGACGGCGCGATGGCGGCCCGACCTGCGACACGCACAGAGTTCGCAACGTTGTGATCTCTGGAAACCCTTGGATCCCGGTCATCTATCGCGCGTCGCCGATGACCGACGTCGCCGACGCAAACGGGCACGAGGATCGCGAGGATCCTCGAGATCCTCGAGATCCCGGAGTAAGGAACGACGGGTCCGTGATGGCAGCTCCACCACGCGGCCCGGCGAGGGTCTGCGCGCTCTACGACGACCGTGACCGACGGCGACGCGGCTGGTCGATCGCGCACGCTTGATCTGAAGTAGATGAAGTGAGACGGCCAGCGAGCCTTGCGCCCCTTCGCACGCGACGGCGTGATACGAGAGGCGCTGGAGGTACTCAAATGACGATCGAGAAACACACCCGCGCACCGCGGGCGCATGTCATCACATCCGGCAATTTCCACGCGGTCCCGCAAGGGTTCGAGGGTGGCAAGGGGAGCTTGCGCTACGTCCTCAAGCCTGAATTCCAGGTGGTCCCCGCGTCGGACGACAACAGCCGGGCGACCATGGCCGTCCCCCGGGAGCACGCCCTGCTGGACCTCGCCGCGGTCAACCTCGCGGATCTCGATGCGGCGACGATCATCCGCGACTGCGAGATCGTGGCGAAGGCTGCGCGCGAGAACTTCGCAGACTTGCAGCGGATCATCACGGCGTTCGGCGCGGACGGCACGCCGGAGCTGCAAGCCGAGGCGCTGGCGATCGCCGAGCGCCTGGGCCTCACCGAGAGCGCCGTCGCGAAGAACGGTGGTGGCCTGCTCGGCCTGATCGTGATCGCTGGGGCGTGCCTGTTCGCCTCGTGCTTCGCCTCCTGCCCGCCGCCGAAAAAAGAGACCGAGCATCCCTAGCCCGCGGTTGCGGCCGGGTCTGGGGCGGTGTAAGTCCGCCCCATGTCCAGGCGCGCCGCACTCATGCTCGCTACGATCGCCGCACAGGTAGCGTGGATCGTCGCGCTCCGACGCTCTGGTCTAGAGCCCCGCGATGCACCCGTTCTGCGCGGCGTCATGGTCTACGGGCCCACGCTGGTGATCAACAGCGTGAGCCTGATCGTTGCGCTCCGGTGCAAGCTGTTCACGCCCGCCGAGCTCGGGCTTCGGCGTCCGGCGTGGGCGATGCGACACGGTCGGGCGTGGTTCGTCCTTGTCTTGTTCGCCGTCTTCATAGCTGCCGCTCTTGTCGACTTCGTTACGCCGCTCGCCACCATGACGGCGAGCGGAATGGCCTATGAGGAGATCGTGGAGCACGTCCGCCACCACGAGTACCGCTACACCTACGGGCGCCTTGCACCGCCTCCTCCGGCCTGGAACATCGGGCTGGAGTTCCTCAAGGCGGTTGTGATCGCTCCGCTTGACGAGGAGCTGCCGTATCGGGCCCTGTTCATCCCGGTCGCCCTCGCGAAGCTCTCCCGGAGCAACACGGCCCTGGCTTCGGGCGCCATCTTCTTCCTCGTCCACTGGCTCGCCTACGGTGCAGAGCCCCACCCTGCCTACTTCCTGAGCGGCTGGCTGTTCGCCTGGGCCTTTATGTGGGCGGGACTGCCGGCAGCGCTCGCCGCTCACGGTGGGGTAAATTTCGGGATCGCGATGCTCGGCACGCTCTCCGCGTTCGTGCGGTGACCGCTGGGGTAGGGCACCGTGAGGGCGCCAGCCGCACCGCGGGCAATTTCGAGCTGACAGCCGGCGCGGCCGGGGCTAGGCTTGCGGGGCGATGCGCTCGCCCATCCTCGCCGCCCTGATCCTCGCCGCCTGCGGCGACGCTGCCCCGCCCGGGTTCTCGACCGGGCCGGCGATCACGAGTGTGTCGGCGTCGACGAGCGGCAGCTCGTCTACTGGCGACACGTCGTCCACCGGCCCCGCCGACGACTCGGCGGGCAGCTCCGGTAGCTCGAGCACGGGTATCGTGCGCGACGTCGGGACTGCGATGGACTTCGGGCCCGTCCAGCCGCCCGGCTGCAAGGGCAAGGTGGACCTGCTGTTCGTCATTGCGCGTAACGGTTCGATGGTGACCGAGCAGGCGCAGCTCCTCGCCAGCTTCCCGGGCTTCATCGACACGATCGAGCAGACGCTCGAGGGCTTCGACGTCCACATCATGACGGCGAACCCGGATGCCTACTGGCCCGGCTGGACCTGCGAGAACGGGGGCTGCAAGAACCCGGATAACTGGCCGACCTGCGGCGGGAATGCCGAGGGCTACATGTGCGAGACGTTCCTCGGCATGAAGACGGCGTGCGACGAACAGCTCGGCGCCGGGCTGATCTTCAACGCGGGCGGCTACGCGGCGAACAAGCTGTGCGACCTCCACGGTGGCCACCGCTACATCGTCGGCGACGAGCCGGACATGCTGGACGCCTTCGAGTGCATCGCCAAGGTCGGCATGTCCGGCAGCACCGCGCTCATGGGCGACGCGATGATCGCTGCGCTCTCGCCGAAGCTCAACGTGGCGGGCGGCTGCAACGAGGGGTTCCTACGCGATGACGCGCTGCTCGTCGTCGTGTTCATCAGCGATAAGATGGATTTTTCGCCGAATTCCTACGCCAAGCAGCAGTACGAGGCGATCATCGCTGCGAAGCAGGACCCCGACGCCGTCGTCATGCTCGCGGTGACGCCGCATCCGTTGGGGGACAAGGAGCCGGTGCCGGGCTGCACGTACAATGACGGGCCGCTGGTTTTCTCCGAGCTGTTCTCGCGGTTCTCGTACACCGTGTACGGCGACACCTGCGCGCCGAGTTACGCGCCGTTCTTCGACGCTGCCGTCGACAAGATCGGCGAGGCGTGCGGGAGCTTCGTCCCGCAGTGACGCGGCGCGCCGCGTGCCCTACCCGTGGATCCGGGTGACGCGGGCCTGCGTCTCGCCGCTGACGGTGATGTAGCCCGCCGGCAAGATGCGATCGTAGCGGTCGCGCACGATGCCGAGGGCCTCCGAAGGCCCTACGCCGGGGTACCAGTGATCGAACACGGGCGGTCCGAGCACGTCGAGCTTGCGCCCGAACACGTAGCCCCGCAGCTTGCCGTTCTGCATCACGGCGCCTGCGACGAGCGCCCGTCCCTGGCTGTCGAGCACGACGTCGCTGCCGTACGCAAGGCCGGCGGTCGGCGCGTCGTTCTCGAACCACACGCGCTTGCCGTCGACACCGTAGCGCGACGTCAGGATCTCGTAGTTCGAGCATGTCTTGTCGCAGCGGTAGCCCGTGGTGACGACGCCCTCGGGGTGGAGCGCGGCCCCGAAGAACGCGCTCTGCGGCCACCCATTGTCTGCCGGGGCGACGCTCGCAAGCCCGAGCGGGCCGGTGTGGACGTTCATCGGCACGAGGATGCCGCGAAGAGGTTTGGTCAAGTCGTTGTCATGCTCTCCCTTGCTCATGCCGACGACCCACGCGACGTCACCGTCGATCACGACGTCGCTGGCAAGATCCACGAAGCTGTGCGGCTCGAACTCTTCCGGCTTGTAGTCGAACGTGTCGCCGAGCGTCGGCACGCCCGCGGCGTCGATCCGCCAGTAGGCGATGTCCCAGTCGCCCATGACCCCAGCGAGGCCGACCGCGAAGCAGCCGCCCTCCGCATCGACGGCGAGCGCCCGCACGATCTGGCCCGCGGTGGCCTCGAGTTCGACCCCTGTCGCGTGGCCGTCCGCGTCGAGCAGAACGATCCGCGCGCGCTGATCCTTGCCCGGCGGCCGCACGTTCATCGCCACCCACATGCGCCCGTCCGGCAGGACGGCGACGTCCACCGCTGCGCCCTCGCGCGTGTCGAGCGTGATCGTCTTCTCGGGCCACAGCTCGGCGCCCGTGGTGCCCGACCGCTTGCGGATCGTGGGCCGCGGGACGCCGCCGATCAAGGTCTGGCCGACCTCGATCAAGTCATCCTCGGGCGTGACCGCGACGCGGTTCGTACGGCTCCCGTCCGGCCCTGGGAACGACCACGCCACGGTGCCCGGCGCAGGCGTAGCGACCGAGAAGTCGGCGCCCTGGCTGACCTCGTAGGGGCCTTGCTTGGCGGTGACCTCGACCGCGTGGGCGCCGTTGTCGATCGCGCCACGGATCGGCAGCGCACCCGTGAACAGGCCGCCGCCCGCCGCGATCAGCTCGCCCGCGTCGGCGCCGTCAACCGTGACCGAGACCGATCCGGTGTGCTCGGCCTGTACGGCGAGCGGCACTGGGCCGGCCGTGTAGACGTTCGCCGGCAGCTCGATCGAGACGATCACCGGCTTGTCTGGTTCGCCGACCGGCGGGCTGTCCTCGGTGTCGGTCGCGTCGCCGCTGTCGGTCGCGCTGTCGGTCGCGCTGTCGGACATCGGGGCCGTGTCGGTCGCGTCGGGCGTGTCGCCCGTCGCGTCCGCGCCCTCGCTGCCGATCCCGCCTGTGCTCGTCGGCGTCGCGTCCCCCGTCGTCGCCGCAGTGTTGCCGCTCGAGTCGCTCGTAGAGCCCGCGTCGTCGGCATGCTCGAGATACAGGTCATAGGCCGGGGACGTGCATCCCGCGAGCAGGGTCAGGAGGGCAAGCGAGCGGCGGAACATGGCGGGCAGTCTACCTGAGAAAAAAACGATTTCGCGCATAGTCAGAATCTCCCCCGCAGCACCAGGCCGCCGCTTCCCCAGGTCCCCCACGGAGCGACCGCCATGCGGCGCTGTCGCTTGCTCGGCGTCGCCAGGAACACGGCGCCAGTCACGACGAGCGCAGCCGCGGTGACCCCGAGTGCCGCCGCCCCGGCGGTCGTCGCCGTGTAGCGCTGGCCGAGGGCCGCCGCGGTGGCGTCGTCCGCGGCCGTCCTGGCCCGCATCATCGTCTCGCGATCGAGGGCTGTCAGGTCCCGCTCGCCTGCGGCGCGGTAGGCCAGCAGCCCGATCATGGGTGCCAGCAGCACGAGGCCAGGGACAAGCGTCCCCACGCCCACGCGGACACGGCGACGATCGACGGGGCCGGCCGGGGGCTGGACAACGGGTCGCGGTGGCGGTGGCCCCGCGACGGCCCCGCTTCGGTCCACCGCCTCGGTCGGCGGCGGGTTGTCCGTCTTGTCCGGCGGGGTCGTGTCCTCGCAAGGCTTCGCGCCGAGACTGCCCTGCGATGCTTGCCGAAAGTCGGTCGCGGCAGCTTTGAGACCCGGCCTCACCGCGTCGCGCGCGAGCACGAGGTCGGCAGCGGCGATCAGCCGGCACAGGTGTAACGCCTCACCCGTGCGCACGTAGGCGGCTCGACGCCCCTGCACGGCGAGCGTCAGGAGATCCTCCGCGTCGTCGTCGTCGTCGGCCTGGCGCAGCTTCTCCTCCGCAAGCTCCGTGGCAACGACGAGCCGCTCGAGAGGCGCGGGCGGGGTCGTGAGCGCCGGATCGCCAGCGACGATCTCCTTGTAGAGCGCGTCGTTGTCCGCGGTGGGCGACAGCGGCGGCGCGGCAGGGCCGGGCGCCGCGAGGGCCAAGGCGAGCAGTGAGACGAGGGCGGGCATGGTCTTGTTGTACCGCACCCGCGGGGCGGCCGGAAGCACTCGGGGCACGCGCGGGGCCTCCCGGCGCCCGGGTTATGGCAAGCTTGCGGACGATGGACAGCTCTCCGACGCCGTCGACGCCCGAGCCCGCGAGGGGCCGGAAGATCATCATGACCCCGCTGCTCAAGGACATGGCGGTCGGCGCCAAGCTGCGCGCCGATCTACAGGCCGCGAAGGACTGGCCCATCTACGAGGAATTGGGGCGCGACATGGCCGGCGAGCTGATCGGCACTCGCTACCGGATCGTCGACCGGATCGCGAGGGGCGGCATGGGGGACGTGTTCTTGGCCAAGGACCTGACGCGCAAGTGCCCGGTGGCGATCAAGATCCTCCGGTCGCGCAGCCCCGAGTCCGCGCGGCGCTTTCGCATGGAAGGGATCATCCTCAGCAACCTGCAACACCCCGGGATCGTCCGTGCGGTGGACGTGGGCGAGACGCCGGACGGGCCACCGTACATCGCGCTCGAGTACCTGGACGGCGAACCGCTGTCCGTCCGCGTCGCACGCGGGCCGCTGCCATGGCGCGACGTGGCGACGTTCGGGATCCAGATCGCCGGCGCCGTCCATGAACTGCACGCCGCCGGCATCGTCCACCGCGACCTGAAGCCCGCCAACATCATGCTGACGACAGGCGCGACCGGGCTGTCCGCCGCGAAGCTGATCGACCTCGGCCTCGCCCGCGTCGGCGCGCCGTTCCTGGACGCGCAGGATGCACTCTTCACGCCGGACCCGCCCGAGCGGCATCAGACGCAGCTCGGGCACGCGCTCGGCACGCCGTCCTACCTGCCGCCCGAGGCCGGTCTCTGCCCCGCCGACGAGCGACTGGACGTGTACTCGCTGGGCGCGACGCTCTACCAGCTCTGCACTCAGCAGCTCCCGCAAGCGACGGACGGCCGACCGATCCGCGAGGTCTGCCCCGGAAGTGACGCGCCGGACGATCTGTCGCGGCTGCTTCAGGCCGCGCTAGCACCTGATCCGAACGAGCGCCTGGCCACCGCCGATCACCTGCAACGCGGACTCGAGGCGATCCTCGCCGCACACCCGCGGGCCCAGGGCGCACGCCGCCTGTTCGGCGGTAGCTACGACCTGCTCGAGGTTCTCGGGGTCGGCGCGAGCGCGGTTGTCTTTCGCGCCTCCGATCGCCGTCTGTCCCGCGAGGTCGCCGTCAAGGTGCTACGCGACGCGGAGCCGAGCGAGGACGACGCGATCCGCTTCCGCCGCGCGGCCAAGGTGCTGTCCGCGGTGCGCCACCCGAACATCCCGCGGATCCTGCACTTCGGGACGCACGACGAGCAGACCTTCGCGGTCACGGAGCTGTGTGCCGGCTCGCCCGCGACGATCTTCATGCGCCCCGACAACTACCTGCGCCCCGACGAGGTGATCACGATCGGCCTGCAGCTCGCCGGGGCGCTCGCCGCCGTGCATGCCGCGGGCGTCGTGTACCGCGACCTGCACCCGGGCAACGTGTTGATCGATCGCGGGAACCCGACGCGCGCATGGATCTTCGACTTCGATCAGGCCCAGGTGTCCGCCGAGTTTTACGCGGCCCTGACCGAGCGGTGGGCGACGCCGCCGGAGGAACGCACCGAGCCGAAGCACGGCAAGGCCTTACAGCGCATGGACTACGCGGCGCCGGAAGTCCGTGAGGGCGGGGCGTTCTCGGCCGCCAGCGACGTC
>NZ_JACCSO010000527.1 GCF_013812955.1 Nannocystis sp.
GAGGTACGCAACGTGCATGAGCTTGCCGGTGTTACGCGAGCGGCGCGAGCTTCGGCGGACGACCGAAATTGTCGGGTGATGGATCCGGCGCGCAGCGGCGGTTCCGGGTGCGCGGGACGCTCACTGAATCGGGCTGGAATCGGACAAGGATCGGACCTGAATCGGGCTGGAAAGACAGGTCGAATTTGTCGGCGCTCAGGTCGTCTCGAGGGTGCGCGCGGCCTGGGTGGCGAGGGCGCGCACCCCGGCGATCATCATGGCGAAGCGCGCATCGGTGGTGTGGCCGCGGACAAAACGAAGGTAGATCTGCTGGGCGACGACGGCGGTTTTATAAAGGCCGAAGGCGCTGTAGAAGTTAAGATGGGCGAGGCTGCGGCCGGTGAGGCGCGCGTAGTGCTCGGCGAACTCGCGGCGGGTGTAGCTGCCGGGCACGGCGGTCGGGCCGAACGCGAAGGCCCGCAGCTCGGGGGCGTCGTCTTGCTCGACCCAGTAGCAGAGCGCGGTGCCGAGATCCATCAGCGGGTCGCCGATCGTCGCCATCTCCCAGTCGAGCACGCCGCGCACGCGGGTGAGGTCGTCCGGGTCGAGCACGAGGTTGTCGTATTTGAAGTCGTTGTGGATGAGCGTCGGCGGACCCGAGACCGGGATGTTGGCGGCGAGCCAGGCGGCGACCTGCTCCATCGCCGGGATGTCGTCGGTGCGCGCGGCCTCGTAGCGCTTCGTCCAGCCCTCGACCTGGCGGCGCACGTAGCCGTCCGGGTGGCCGAACTCGGCGAGGCCGGCGGCGTCGATGTCGATCGCGTGCAGCTCGGCGAGGGTCGTCACGGCGGCGGCGGAGAGCCGGCGCGCGAGCCCGGGATCGATCTCGAGGCCCGCGGGCAAGCGGCTGCGGAGGATGACGCCGGGCACCCGCTCCATCACGTAGAACCTGGCCCCGAGCACATGCTCGTCGGCGAGCAGCAGGGGCCGCGGCGCCGCGGGGTAGATCGGCGCGAGGCGGCCGAGGATCCGAAACTCGCGGTCCATGTCGTGGGCCGTCTTGATCTGGGCGCCGAAGGGCGGGCGACGCAGCACCAGCTCGCGCTCGCCGATCTTGACGAGGTAGGTGAGGTTCGAGTGGCCGCCCGGGAATTGTTGCACGCTCACCGATGCGTCCGGCATGCCGAGGGCCTGCTGCAGATACGGAGCGAGGCGCTCGAGGTCGAGGGCCTCGCGCACTGGTTTGGCGCGGTCGAGCCAGGCGCTGCGGTCGGTGTCGGTCATGCGCGGCGATCCTTGGTCGTGGTCGCGTAGCGGTGCAGGATCCTGCGGGCGACGACCATCTTGTGGACCTCGTCGGGGCCGTCGTAGATCCGGGCGCCGCGCTCGCGGGTGTAGTACCAGGCGAGCACCGTGTCGTCGGTGAGGCCGAGCGCGCCATGGACCTGGATCGCGTGCTCGAGCACCCCGGCCATGACCTCGGCGACGTGGAACTTGATCAGCGAGACCTCCTCGCGGGCGCCCGCGAAGCCGTGCTCGTCGATCAGCCAGGCGGTGCGCAGGACCATCAGGCGGGCGGCGTCGATGCGGGCGCGCGACTCGGCGATCCATGCCTGGACGATCTGCTTGTCGGCGAGGGCCTCGCCGGGGGCGAGCTGGCGGGCGAGCGCGCGGCGGCACATCATCGCCAGGGCGCGCTCGCAGATGCCGAGCCAGCGCATGCAGTGGTGGATGCGGCCGGGGCCGAGGCGCTCCTGGGCGATCGCAAAGCCGGCGTGGGCCGGACCGAGCAGGTTGTCGGCGGGGACGCGGCAATCCTCGTAGGCGATCTCGGCGTGGCTGTCATAACCACCGCCGGCGTGGCCGAAGATCGGGATGTTGCGGACCAGACGAAAGCCGGGGGTGTCGGTCGGGACCAGCAGCATGCTCGCGCGGCGGTGGGCCTCGGCGCCCGGGTCGGTGACGGCCATGACCACCGCGAAGGCGGCCCCGTCGGCGCTCGAGGTGAACCACTTGCGGCCGTTGATCACGTAGTCGTCGCCGTCGCGCACCGCGGTGCAGGCGAGCTGCGTCGGGTTGGAGCCGGCGTTGTCGGGCTCGGTCATCGAGAAGCAGCTGCGGATCTCGCCGCGCAGCAGCGGAGCGAGGAAGCGCTGCTGCTGGGCCGGGGTCGCGTACTTGTGGAGGATCTCCATGTTGCCGGCGTCGGGCGCCTGACAGTTGAAGAGGTAGTGGCCGAAGGGACACTGGCCGAGCACCTCGCTGACGAGGCCGTGATCTTGCAAGCTCAGGCCGAGGCCGCCGAGCTGCTTCGACATCTGCGGCATCCACAGGCCGGCGGCGCGGACCTCGGCGCGTAGGGCCTGCAGCCGCGGCTCGGCGGCGGAGAAGCCGAGCGCGAGCAGCTCGGCCTCGACGGGGTAGACCCGCGTGGTGACGAAGTGGCGAATGCGGTCCAGCAGCGCCGAGGTTGGTGCGGGGATCGAGAAGTCCATCGTGGCCGGCCTTTAGCGCAGGGTGATCTCGCCCGGCGCACGCAGGTGCGGGAGCGCGTTGAACATGGTCAGCGAGGGCGGGCCGCCGCGGGACCGGAGCTCGGTGATCGAGCTGTTGCTGACCACGAAGCTGGCCTGCAGCGCGGCCCAGGGATCGAGGCCGAGGCCGAGGCGCAGGCCGACGCCGCAGGGACCGGCGGAGGTGACGACCAGGGTCGTCTGGCCGCGGCCGCCGAGCAGCGACTCGAGGCCGCGTTGGACCCGGGCCTGAAACGCGTGGTTGGTCTCGAGCTCGGGGTCGACCACGCGCTCGTCGTGCCAGTGACGCATCATGCGCTGGAAGATGCCCTCGAAGGCGCGGCGGTGCGGATGGCTGCCGGGCGGGTGCTCGAGCGCCTCCTGGGTGTGCGCGGCGAGCTCGGGGTCCTCGGCGGCGAGGCGCTGCAGGTGGCCCTGCACGACCTCGAGGGCGGGGTACTCGTCGAACTCGGGGCGCTCGCCGGGGTCGGGAAAATCGGCGCCGCGGGCCCGCGCGGCGGCGACTAAGTGGCTGGCGGTGTCACGCTGGCGACGGCGCGGGCCGCTGATGATCTGGTCCGGCGGATCGATCATGCCGGCGAGGTAGTCGCCGAGGCGCTGGGCCTGGACGATGCCGAGCGGCGAGAGGACGTCGTAGTCGGCGGCCCCGAGCGAGGCCTGACCATGGCGGATCAGCAGCAGCGTGGTCACGCGCGCCCCAGCTTGGCGGCTGGCGGGCGACCGGTCAACTGGTCCACTACCGGGCGCGGGGGCCCCGGCTGGGGGCTCGCGCCCCGGCGGTCGATCGCCTGCCGGGGCTCGAGCGGGGTTCGAGCGCGGGCGGTCGACCGAGCGACCGCCCCGAGGCGGGGCTCACTTGGTCTCGTCGGCTTCGGGGGTGCACTCGGCGACGCCGAGGGCGGCCTGGTAGGCGCAGGTGGCATCGACGAGGCGCTGGCTGAGGGCGTTGATGTTCTCGAGGTCGGTGCCGGCGCGCACCAGCTCGGGGTAGGCCTCCCACTCGCCGATGAAGGCGGCGACGTTGGCTCCGGAGACGCGTTCGGCCAGGCCGGGGGCGATCAGGCGGGCGTAGGTGCGGCCCTCGATGGCGCTCTTGTAGCCGGTCGGGGTGCCGAGCTCCACGTCGATGATCGCGGAGTAAGCCCGGGTGCGCTTGGCGAAGGCGATGTCGAGCTCGGTGAGGATCGCGGCCGGGTCGATCATCGCGGGATCGCCGGCGAGCATGGCCTCGATCTGGGCGATGCCGGGGGTGTTGCGGCCCTCGAGGCGGTCCTTGACGATGCCGAACAGGGCGAGGGCCCGACTGGCGGCGACGGCATCGGCGTTGTCACGGGCGTTGGCGGCGAGCTCGATCATCATCCGCTGCGCGGCGCGGTACAGCGACTTCTCGACGATCTGCTTGGCCGGGGGCACGCGCCAGTCGTCGATGGCGGTCGTCGGGGGCGCGCCGCTGATGCCGTCGTGGCCGGCCTCGAGGGCGGCGTCGACGTCGGCGGCGATGCTCTCGTCGACGCTGTGCCAGCCGACCGCGTCAGCCTCGACGGCGAGCGAGCGCAGGGCGCCGGTCCACACGCAGTGGACCTCGTCCCAGCCGGCGTACCGGTCGTCGGTGCCGGTTTCGACGGCGCTGAGATGGTCGCGCATGTGCCGGACGAGGGCGCTGTGCAGGCGGCCCTCGGCGGCGGCGAGGTCGGCGGGGGTGCCCAACGCGAGCGAGGCGGCGATCGCCGGGTCGTCGAGGCGCTCGGCCTCGGTCTTGAACTGCTGCACGAAGGTCTGGAGGTCGGTGCCGAGGTAGGCCGCGGTGGCGGCCGCCGCGTCGCCGCCGGCGATCGCCTGCGTGAGCTTGGCGGCGTGAGTCATCGCGCTGACGCACAGCTCGCTGGCGTTGGCGCCGAGCTCGAGCGCATTGAGGTCGGCCGGCTCGCCGGTCGTGCCCCCGGTGGGCTCATCCGTGGTCCCACCGGCGGTGCCGGCGGTGGTGCCCTCGGTGGCGCTCTCGGTGTCGCCGCCGTCGACGGTGCAGGCGGGCAGGAAGGTCAGGGACAGAAGGAAGGGGACGATCGTGGGACGCATGGCAAGGCTCCTGGGGGCGCTCGGGCGCCCGGGCCAGAGAGATAATGAAATGCGTTTTCAATTGCAAGGGGGAACCCTGTGCGCGAGGGCGGGCTTGACCCCTATAAAACCCGGTGATAGACAGGAAGTAAGCAATGAAAGTCATTCTCAAAATGACCGTGGCGCTCGGGATGGGGCTGCCGGCCGCGTGCATCGGCTACGGCGAGCAGGGGGTGGACCCCTTCGAGGGTGAGGGGCTGCCCGAGGCGGTGGAGCTGTGCGAGGGCTGCGTGGCCGACCAGCCGCTGCGTGGTGAGCTGATGGTGTTCGTGAACGCGAAGTTGTCGGGCGTCGACTCGAACTTCACGTCGAACTATCCGCTCGACAACGAGGGGCGCTTCGTCGGCAACGCGATGTACGTCTACGACCCGACGCTGACCTGCCCGGACGGTGGTTCGGGGTGTCGTCTGGCGCGGCTGGGCAACCTGTGGCTGGGCGACGCGATGGGTCCGCTGTCGCTGGACGATCAGTCGCTGCAGCGGTTTTCGGTGCGCGACCTGGCGTGGCATCCGGAGCGCGGGCTGTGGGGTCTGAGCTACGACCCGCTGAACGACGAGTGGGGCCTGACGACGCTGGCGGTGTCGGACTGGGGCCGCGCGGACAACCGGGTCGAGGCCAAGCGCTACGCGTTTCGCTACGGCGACATCGACGAGCCGGCGACGGACGACTGCTACTGGCGGCAGAGCCTGACGGGGCTGGCCTTCGTCGGCGACGAGCTGTGGGTCGGCTCGGCGGGCAAGCCGGGCAACGGCCTCGACGCGCGCGGGGCGATCTTTCGCGTCGACCCCGAGTTCGTGCGCAGCCCCTCGCATTGCGAGGAGCCGCACGATGTCACCCATGACCCGGTCTACTACGCCTGCGGCAAGATCTGCAGCGTGTGGACGACCTTCGAGGAGAAGCTCGGCATCGCCGGCGACATGGTCGAGAGCCGGGACGATGGCATGCTCGCGCTGGTGCGCGGCGAGGATCCTGCGGTGCTGCCGACCGGACAAAACGCGCTCTTCGAGGTCCCGCTCGCGGCCCCTGACCAGGCGCCGACCCACTACGGGCCGTACATCGCAGACCTCGCGGCGGGCCTCGACATCGAGGGTCTGGCGCGGATCAAGGGCGAGCTCTACGGCATCAATACCGCGGGCACGGTGTTCCACATCGTCGAGCCGCCGCCCGGTGAGACCAGCGGCTGGACCGTGGAGATCCACGACGAGCTGGGGCCGCTGTTCACGGCGCCCGACCTCAGCGTCAGGATCCGCGGCGCAGCCCGGGTCGTGATCGAGTGAGCCTGCTGGTCGCCTCGAACGCGGCGCTGCTGGTGGCGCTCGCGGCCGCGGACCCGCGCGCGTACACCGGGCCGGTGGACGTGCCTGCGCCGCCATCCGCGGGCAGC
>NZ_JACCSO010000546.1 GCF_013812955.1 Nannocystis sp.
CGTGGTAGCGTTGGCCGACGGCCCCGCACGAGCATAGATAATTGATCGGCTTGATCGCGCCCATCTCGTAGTGCGGAATCCAATCGTGGACGTGTTGGTTCAGCATGTTTGCCCCCTGCGTTTGTCGATCTCGGCCTCGGACAGGTCTTCCAAGTGAGCCATGGCGGTATCGGTGGCCTCGTCCTTCGCCAACTGCTCATCGAGCTTGGCGTGGACCGCCTTTCGGTCTCGACGGCTCCCACCGATGGTCATGAACAGAAGCGCCGCCGTGATGTAGGATACGGCGATGTTGGTGCCGTCAACGCTGACGAACCGAAGCCCGATGAAAAAGGCCAGCGTGAAAACCCCGAGCGCGAAAGGGTGCCCGCAGGCTTGCTCGATACGATCCGCGATCTTGGCGTACATCAGTCCCGCTCCCGCCGTTCCTTGATCCGCTTGGCCCAACGGGCGTTGAACTCCATCAGCCAGAAGGCGGGATCGTACTTCAACGGCAAGAGAACCACAACGATGACCAAGGCCCACAAGAGATAGCCGGTCATGACGCGTGCCTCATCAGCTTCTCGGCCTTGCGGGCTCGCTTGGCCTGCGCAGCCGCTTGTGCGGCGTCGTGGTCGGGCTCGGACGGCCGGTAGGGCTCGCTCTGCACCCGAGGGGCCGAACGCTTCCAGAACGCTTCTACGCGGCCGTCAGCGGTCTCGGTGATATAGCCCCCGTCGCCTGCGACTCGCCACTTTTTAGTCAGGGGGTTGCGGACGCGGATTCTGATCCAGCCGCCGGACATACAATACTCCTGCACATCGCCAAGTCGCTCGATCCCGTTGAAGACCACGCCGAGCCGCTTATAGCGGGCGTCGAAGAACCGTGACCGCTTGTCGATGCACACCCGGTCGGGGATGACTTCCAAATCGTCCATTTTCAACCCCAAACAATCGCGGAATCGCCTTAAAAATTTTGGCCGCACGCAGCCTCGCTAACATTCCGGAAAAGCTACTCCGTCCAGACGTTTTCGCCGCTCTTGTCGCGACATTCGTTGGTCTTCGGGTTGTAGATCACGATGTCGTGAGGAACATGCGTCTCGACGCACATCAGGCGTTCCCCGCCGTCCTCGAACAGGTGTCCCGGCATCATGACCACCTTGCCCCACGGGTATCTTTCTTCGCGCCCCTCGGCGAGGCAGGAATGGCACTGAATCCACAGCCCTTGCGGGATGTCGTAGCCCTCGGGGCGGCCGTCGGCGCGCAATAGGTGATCGTGGTTCGGGCGCTCGGTCAATGCAGCTTCCTTCCCTTGCCGGTGGCCTCGGCGTGCGCTGCGATTCGTGCGTAGGTCTCGGGGCCGACGTGAGCTTCGTCGGATCGCTCGAAGTCGTTGGTCGGGACCTCGGTGACAAGCCCGTACCAGATCGTCTCGCGCAGGTCGTCGACCACCGTGACCAGCGCCAACATGCCTTCGGGGATTACCTCATTCACGACGAACATCATCACCTTCAACGTCTGACCACCCAACCTTTGTGGTAGTGGCCCCATTCGATTTCGGGGTACTCGAATGTCTCCATATCGAGTTGAAACAAAGCGTGATCCGTCTTTTCAATCGGGTTGCGGCTGACGGCGCGCAGATAGAACCGAGGGTAGGCCGCGTGTGCCCTCATGAAGGTGTAGTAGCCGACGATCTGGCCGTCCCGAAGCAAGGTGACGGGTTTCCCCGCCAACTTCTTATTCATCAGCCAGACCGTCAGCCTCTCAAGCGGACCCTCCCACCACGTCATCCGGGGTCTTTCATGCGTATAAGGGAGGACAATTCGTCCTCCAACGACGGCCGCTTGGCCGGGTCCACGCCACCCGGCGGGACCGGGTGCTTGGCGCGGTCAAGCACACCGTCCATCAGCGGCCGTCGGGCCGGATCGCCGGTCTTGGCGGGCCGCAGGTCTGTCGCAAAGATTTTGGCAACCTCGGCCTGCGTGGCACAGATCGCCGCCGCCACGACTTCAATATCAGCGGCGAACCGCAGGGTGCCGCCGACGTGCTTCCGGAGCATGTCCTGCACGCCGATCAGACGGGCGTGTACGGCGGCGTCTTCGAACGTAGTGTGGGTGCGGCCGTCTGGCGTTTGGTAGGTCGTGATGGGGGTGATCTGCATCTGTGGATTCCTTTTGTCAGGTGTTCGATCCTAGCCAACTCCGGGTTGACGGTCTAGGCGCTATTCGTCGTCGTCGTCGTCGCCGTCGCCGTTGACCCTGCTGCCGTCACTGCGCTCCATCTCGCTCAAGATTTCGTCCACCGTGACATAGGTGTCGTCGACCGCAAAATTGATCTCGTTTTCATGGTGCTTCAGGTAGCGTTTGACCCCGAGCCAGTTGGCCGACGCCTCGGTCAGAGTCGCGCGGTTCTTCCCTTCTTCGACCTTGGCCTTCGCCCACGCGTCGGGGTCGATCTCTTCGTCCAGTGCGTCTCGAATCATCTGGTCGATGACCTCGGGCGACAGGGCGTCGAGTTCCCATGAAAATGTCGTGCCGTACTCGCTCTCGTAGCCGTCGAACCGGCTGTCTGTTTCCTTGGCCGGGTTGGGCGGCGGTCCGTACTGGTCGATCTGGTCCATGTTGAGGGCCAGCCGGACCACCCGGACGCCGAAGCGGCCGAACAGGGACAGCCGGTCGCCGTTGTCACGCGTCATGTCGAGCCCCGACGGGTCGTGGTCCCCAAGGTGGAAGATCACGGGCTGGCGGCCGTTGCGCTTGATATTCTGAAGGCGCTTGGCGGCGTCGTACATCTCGGACTGCGAGGCGTAGCCCCGGCAGGCGAAGTAGGGCACCTGATATTCCTGACAGACGCCCTCGATCACGCCGGTCAGGGCGTCCTTCTCGATCCAGACCTCGGGATAGATCGGCTGCTTGGCCCACCAGTCCTCGCGGTACTGGTCGGCGACGGCCATCAGGATTTGCGCCGGGGAGCGCCAGACGCTTTCCTTCTTCAGGTTCCGGGTGCGGTCCTCGATAGCCGACCAGTCGATCATCCCGGCTTGCCGGGCGTTGTCGATGATGCCGCCGAGTCGCTTGTACTCGGACTGCTTGTTCGGCAGGAGATCGCGCGCCACGAACTGGTAGTAAAGCTGCCGGAGCGTGAGCTTGAAGCCTCGGGCCTGATACTCGGCGATGATCACGTTCGCCCGCTGGATGATGACCCGCGAGTCCTGCCGGAAGTTGATGTCTTTGAACTTCTCTTTCATAGCAACCTCTCCCGCTTTCGCGTGATTTCGATCATGATTTCGATGGTGCGCTGCCACTTGTTGACCACGCCTTCGTCGAGGATCAACATTTGAACGACACGAGTCGCGAACTCTTCGTCGCTCCACGCGGCCGCCTGATGGGCGAGCTTATTGATCAGGGCTTCGTTTTCGTTCACGGGCGTTGCATTGAAAGGGGCCAAGGTGGCGTCGAAGGCGTCCACGGCCGTTCGAAGTTTCACCATTGCGTCCATAGTCTCCTTCGTGCTGATTTCGAAAGCACGAACCGCCGCGCGAGCGGCATCTATGACCCCACACGTCGCGCGCTCTTTCACGGGCGTCCCTCCTTCTTTCGCACCGCTCTCTCGACCGACTCCACCATGTCGCCGACAAGCCAGAAGTGGTCGATGTCGTCCTCGGGGATCGTGATCGAAAACTCCCGCTCAAGGTCGAGCACCAGCGCGATCACGTCGAGCGAATCCATGTTCAGGTCGTCGCGCAAAAGGGTCGTCGACATGACGGGCGGCATCGGCACCATGGTCTTGTTGACCTCTTGGCGGATGATGGCGATTACGCGCTCGCCGAGAGACAGATCGCGCATTGTGGGGTCTTCCGGTGTCATCGGGTCGTGATCCTCCGTTCAACTTCCTTGGCGAGCATCCGCTGGCTTCGATAGACGCTACCGCTCGTGACCGGGCGATAGACCATATCGCCCTTGACGATGGCGCGATTGGTCCAAGCGCATGTGCGGTAGCCCCGAGGCAGCGCCTTGACGCGTGTCCATAGGCCGCAGAATAAGGCCGAGTGCCCCGTCACCACCACCAGCCCATCCGCTATGCGCTCGATCATCCTACCGCCCCGCTTGCCGGTTTTTTAAGTATTCGAGCAGGTATCGAGCGTAGTCCGTCAGCACGTCGTGACCTTCGAACTTGAACTGCTCCTGCCCGCCTGTCACGGCCGCGTCGTGGGCCGTTCGCAGGGCGACAATCTTCGCCGGGGTGAACACTATTTCCTTGGGCGGCATGGTCATGCCTCGACCCGCCGCCGGGGCAGGGGCAAGCCGCCCTGCGTGAACTGGACCGCGCCGCGACGACGCGCGGTCGTGACGTTTTCGGCATAGTGCGTCGGTCGCACGACCCAGTATTCGGTCGTCAGGTGTTGCCGGGCGCGGTATCCGGAGACCACAGCACCGCTGGCGAACCACTCGCCGCGATTCGGGCACTTCCAGACGGGAAAGTCGGACCAGAAGCAGAGGCCGAGCCCTTCGAAGTTCATGGGGTTGGGGAGGCTAGGATTGGGGAGCTTGCGGGTCATCGGTTCGCCTTCAGCGGTTGGGTCGGGAGGAAGGCCCGCAGACCGGGGTCGCAGGCGAACATGAAGTCCAGATTGATCATGCCCGGATCGAGGACGCTGTAGCGGCCGTTCCGGACGATCTCGCGAGAGACCTCGGTGGGCTCGAAGGTGACGCCGAAATACTGCCGTTCCTCGGGGCGCTCCCATGTCGGGTCGACCACGGCGTCGTCGACGACGACCCACGCATGGGGCACCAGCAAGGGCAACCCCTCCCACCAGCCGTAGCCTTCGGCGTAGAGACTGTCCGGGAGGGCGTGGGCGAGATCAATCGCATTCTTAAAGCACATCTTCGGGGTCTTGCGGCGGCCCCGGTACGGCGCGGGCTGGAAGGCCCGACCGTTGCGTTGGACGAACCGTTCCATTAACGCCGGGTGCCCGACGTGGCCCCACGCGTCGATCTGCTGCTGGATCACGTCCGCGATGTTCATGCGGCCTTCGTCCCGGCCTCCACGGGCCGCAGGAGGGCCACGGCGTCCTTAAACGGCTTGGTCTTGCCGCCCGCCAGTTCGAACGCGCTGCCGTAGCGCCGCAGCCAGTTCTCAAGGGCGGTAGCCCCCTGTCGACGGAGTTCCGCCATGTGCTCGATATTCGTCGGATCGAAAGCGTAGTAGCCGCCCCCGTCATGACGCGAATCCATCGGAGAGATGAGCGCCGGAGCCTCCCGCACCGTCACGCCCGAGACCTTGCGCTCTATGGTCTCGACCGTGAAACTGATCCGCAGCCCTTGAACGAAGAGTCGAGACTGGTGGAGCCGAAATTCTTCGGCGGCCCGACCATCGTTCCACTCGAACCAAGCCCACGCCCGGTGCGTCCCGTTGCTGGCTCGGACCTCGCGCAGGAAACCACCCGCGCTGAAATTGCCATTCCGAGCCACGTAGTCGTCAATGATCTCCTGACGGTCATCTCGCGTAAATCGACGTTCCATTTTGGTGTCCTTCCACTGTGAATTTGCCTGCCTCGCCGATCCCGACCGAACCGAACCTCGCCGTGCCATGCCTGCCTTGCCACGCCCGACCAAACCTAGTCAGGGCTTGCCACGCCTGCCGTGCCCTACCCATCCGTGCCTTAACGTACCAATCCACACCATGCCTGCCTTGCCGAGCCGGTCCCTACCCGACCTTGCCCAACCGAGCCTTACCCGACCCATCCTCGCCTTGCCTGTCGCGCCATGCCGCGCCGGACCCGTCCCCGCCGCGCCCGACCACGCCTTGCCTCGCCTGCCTCGCCTAACCTTGTCCTTCCGGGTCACACCAGTCCACGCTTGCCGTAAAGACGGGGGCCGAAGCCCCCGCCGTGGTTACGCCGCGCGGCGCTTCACTTCGCCGTGGTAGAAATCCATCAGTTCGGCGGTCTCGGAGTTGGCAAAGTCCGGGTCTTGGAGCGCAACCAACTGCTTCATGCGGTGATGGTTCTTGACCAGATCATCCCATTCGTCGTCCTGCTGATCCGCGCTGATGACGCGGAACGAACCGAACGCACCCTTGCCCTTCTCCTGCCGGAAGTCGCCGACGCCGATCAGGAAGCCAGCGTTGCAGAGCAGGGTCGCCACGCCGGACGCAGAAAGCTGCGGCATGATGTAGCGAATGTCGATTTCCGCGCCCCACTTCGGCAGATAGGCGCGGGTCCGCACGTCGGGGGTCCGGTTCATGTCGGCCGACCGCACGATGTCCATGCGAAGCTGTGGCACGCCGTAGAGCGGCACGAGATCGCCCGGCATGAAGATCAAACGCTGCGCGCTGGTCTTGGTGATACCGGCCGTTTCGAGCGCGGCCGAGCACATGGCGGCCTTGACTGCGACGACCCGGAGTCCAAGAGCGGTAGGGCCTGCCTGCATCTGTTCCGCAGAGTTGCGGTACTCGGCGATGGGATCGTGCTTGATGCTCTTCCTCTGCGCGGCGGTCTTCTTGCCCCCGCCCACAAGAAGCTGTTGCGCGGCCTTGGCGGCCATCCGGTTCTGAATCATCGGCGTGGTGCCGATGAGCCGGAGCTTGATGGTGGCCTGCTTGAGGGCCGGGATTACCAGTTCGGTTTCGGTCGTCATTGCTGCTTTTGCCATTTGTCAGGAGTCCTCAATCGGTTGAAGGAAATCGAGTCTGGAAGGTCGGCCTCGCCGAGCCTTTCCAAGCCTCGCCATGCGTTGTCTGCCGTGCTCTCGGGGGCCTCGCTGCGCCCCTGCGTCTCCTTTGTTTCACCTGCCGAACCGTGCCCATCCGAACCGGACCGGACCTTTCCTTGCCCTGCCTAGCCTGCCTCGCCTGCCGTGCCATTTGCGAGGGTCATCGCGCGTTCCTCTTTCCGATGTAGCCCGCGAACCGGCCATAGGTGGCCGGACGCTTGGCGATTAGGGCGGAGAGTTCGTCGTCGCTGATCGGATTCGGGCCGAAAAGCAGGTCCAGCATCGCCTCATTTGCGTCGGCGCAGCGGCGCTCGGCCGCGAGATACATCTGCTGCTGCGTCATGGGCGGCGCGGCAACGGGCTGGTTGACATAGACCGGCGCGCCCTCGGCGCGGGCCTTGTTGACGGCGCGGGTCAGGGCGCGGGTTGCGGGGTTGTCGGGCATGATTTGCGGGGCTCCGGTTTCAGCGGTTGATGATGGGCTGCGCACGAATGCGCTTGATGACTTCGGCGGCCCGCCTCGCCTTTCCGGACCATGCCTGCCTTGCCGCGCCTGACCAGACCACGCCCCGCCTCGCCTTTCCGGACCATGCCTGCCTTGCCGCGCCTGACCAGACCATGCCCCGCCTTGCCTTGCTCCGCCTGCCTTGCCTGACCGCGACTGGCCGGGCCGTGACACACCGCGCCTTGTCATGCCTTATTTCTTCTTCCGAGACGCGGGATAAGAGCCCAACAGACGAAGACGCAAATAACATTCGTGGTAGTCCGGTCCCTGTTCTTCTCTCTCCGGGGAGACGGTGTAGATGAAATGTTCTATTTCGACGATCTCCAATTCTACAAAACCGCTCAAAGGATAGCCTTTGCTTGGAACGAATTTTTTCCTGTCGTAATCGATCTTCTGGATGACGATTTTCTGCCCCACGGCCAAAGGCCGATCAGAACTCAAGAAAGGAAGAGCGCGGACTTCGCGCGGCATATCTTCCGGATGAATGCGGTATTGAAAGTCGTCCATGAGCGAATCCTTTCAGTGAAATCGGTTTTCGAGGGGCGGGCGGCCCCGTTCCTAGGAAGAGCTTTGTCCCGTTCGGTTACGTCGCCCATGAGCCCGATCATGACGAGCGCCAACCACCGGTAAGCCCGACCCTCGAAAACCGAAGGGCCCCCCCCCCCGGGGGGGGGGGGGGGGGGGGGGGGGGGGGGGGGGGGGGGGGGGGGGGGGGGGGGGGGGGGGGGGGGGGGGGGGGGGGG
>NZ_JACCSO010000553.1 GCF_013812955.1 Nannocystis sp.
GCTGTGGAGCTACTACGCGATGGCGGACGCCGAGAACGCGGTGAAGACGCTCGACGCGCTGTTCGCCAACCTCGAGACCGACAACGCGATGCGGCCGCTGCTGCTGGCGTACGCGGCGTTCATGCGCCCGCTCGAGGGCAAGGGCGAGCTGATCAAGGTCACGGGCGCCAAGGGCAGCTCGGACCTGCAGGTCGACGCGGCCCAGGGCATCAAGCACTCGGGCGGCCTGGTCGGCGGCGAGTTCACGCGGGTGGTGTTCTTCGAGCTGCGCGAGGAGGCGAGGATCCACAAGACCCTGGCCGACCAGCTCAAGCTCAAGCCGCTCGGCAAGATCACCCCCATCGGCGGCACCGAGACCTCGGTCGTGCTGATCCCCGAGGTCAAGTTCGGCGAGCTCACGCTGACCAACGTCCCGGCGATCGTCGACGACCTGACCCCCTACTCCGTCGGTGAGGTGCCCGGCCTCGTGCTCGGCCGCCAGGTCATGAACAAGCTCGGCGCGATCACCTTCGACTTCCCGAACGCCTCGCTCGAGCTGCAGGCCGCCGCCCCGACCGCCGCCCCGGCCGGCGCCGCCGAGGCGCCCCTGCTGCTGATCGACATGCACATCCTGCTGGTCCCGGTGACCACGCTCTCGATCGACGGCTCCGAGTTCAAGTTCTACGCCTGGCTCGGCGGCAGCTACGGCGCCTCGCTGGCGATCGCCCGCAAGGAGTACCTGAAGAGCGGCCACCTGCCCCGCGAGCTCGAGCAGCTCGACGACCCGACCAACGGCCTCAAGATGGTCTACCTCGACGGCGTCAAGGTCGGCGATACGCCGATCAAGGGCGGCGTCGGCGGCCTCGTGCTCGCCAACACCCCGCCCGACGCCGGCCTCGCCCAGATCGTCGAGGGCTCGAGCTTCGAGCTCGGCGGCTACATCAACTTCCCGCTGCTGAGGACGATGAAGGTCACCTACGCGCTCGGCCAGGGCAAGGTGTACCTGGCCAGCAAGAACACCGCGGCGGCCCCCGCCGCCAAGGTCGCCGGCAAGAGCAAGTGAGGCCCGCAGCGGCGAGCCTTCCAGGTCGCCCGGTGCGTGAGCGCCGGGCGATCTCAGTTTAATGAACCGGCTCCACGGGGCTCCGCCCCTGAGAGGGCTTCACGGGGCTCCGTCCCTGAGAGGGCTCACCCGGTGTTCACGCCGCGCACTCGCCACGACCGATGGCCACGTCGAACAGCTTCTCCTGGCCGAGGTCGACGAGGTCCTCCTCGCGCAAATTCTCGAAGGTCATGCCGATGGTGTGCGGCGCGAGGGCGGCGGCCACGTCTTCTTTGGGTACGCGGCGAAAGAAGCTGCGCGCGTCCTCGCCGTCCTCGCGGCGGTCGCGGAACAGGTCGAGCAGCACGAGCAGGGCCTCACCGGCGCGCTGGGCGGGGATCTTGACGATGTGGCGACCGAACTGGACGCCATCCTCATTGAACCCGCCGCCGAGGTGGAGCTGGTACTCGGGGATCTGCCGGCCGTCGCCGGCGTGGCGCACGGTGCCGTGGAAGCCGATCGCGGCGACGTGGTGCTGGCCGCAGGAGTTCGGGCAGCCGGAGATCTTGATGTCGGCGGAGCGCGCGAGCTCGACGCTCTCGGCCGAGGCGCCCGGGCTCTTGAGGTAGCGGGTCAGGTGCTGGGCGAGGCTCATGCTCGAGGTGACCGCGAGGTTGCAGGTGTCGGCGCCCGGGCAGCTGACGACGTCATGAATGGTGTTGGAGCCGGCCTCGGCGAGCCCGATCTCTCGCAGCCGCGCGAACAGGTGCGGCAGCGCCCCGGTGCGGATCCACCGGACGATCAGGTTCTGATTGTTCGCCGTGCGCAGGGTGCCGTCGGCGTACACCTCGACGAGCTCGGCGAGCTGGTCGAACTGGGTCGCGCTGACGTCGCCGCGGTAGAGCTTGATCGTCACCGCCGCGAAGCCGGCCTGCTTCTGCGGGTCGACGGTGCGCAGCCAATTGCGATACTCCGGGTCGTCCTCGGCCGCGCGCGGGCCCTGCAGCGCCCGCGGGTCGGCCTTCGGCGCGCTCTCCTCGGGCGGCAGCGGGATCTCCTGCTTGAGCCGCCCCTCGGCGGTGATGGCCGCGATCTCCTCCTCGTAGGCGGCCACGAAGCCCGGCTCGCCGAGGGTCTTCATCACGTACTTGAGCCGCGCGCGCGCCCGGTTCTTGCGATTGCCGTGGCGACCGAACAGCTTGATCACCGCCTCCACCCGCGCGAGCAGCTCGTCCGCAGGAATGAAGGGATGCAGGCGATACGCCGGCCGCGGGCTGGTGCTCATGCCGCCGGCGACGAACATCTCGAAGCCACGCACGCCGTCCTTCACCTTGGCCCGCAGCCCGACGTCGTTGATCGCCGTCTGCGCGTGGTCCTCGTGGGTGCAGCCCTCGAACGCCATCTTGAACTTACGCGGCAGATCGTTGGCCCACGGCGCCCGCAGGCACAGCCGCGTCACCGCGTGGGTGTAAGGCGTGACGTCGAAGGCCTCGGTCGGGCTCACCCCCGCGTAGGGGCAGCCGGTGATGTTGCGGACGGTGTTGCCGCAGGCCTCGACCGTGGTCGAGCCGGCGACCTCGAGCAGCGAAAGCGCCTTCGGCATGTTGTCGAGCTTCACGAAGTGAAACTGGATATTTTGCCGGGTCGTGACGTGCCCGCGATCGTGCTTCGTGAACGTCCGGGCGATCTCGGCGCAGGCCCGCAGCTGGGCCGCGCTCATCAGACCGTTCGGGAACTTCGTGCGCAGCATGTTCACGTCCGTCTGCCGCTGGCCGTACACGCCGCGCTTGAGACGAAACTGGCGAAATTCCTCGGAGCTCAGCTCACCACGCTCGAAGCGCTCGAGCACCTGCACGAACTCCTCGACGTCCTCGGGGCGGGAGAAATGATTGTCGTGACGCGCTTCCAGGACCATGGCTCGGACTCCGGGGCGACACCGCGCCCGTTTCAGCAAAGTGAATTGGTGTTCATTCTAAAGCACGGCGGGGAGCGTTTCAACGAGAAAACGGCGGCGAGATCGCTCCGCGAACGGCGCTCACGGCGGGGTCCGAACCCCTGGACGGGCCAGCGCGAGGGCCACGCGCCGGGCCAGCCCGGGCTCGCCATGCACGCTCAGCTGGCCATCCGCGGCCCATTGCAGCTCGACGCCCCCCGCGCCGCGCCACAGCGCCGGGTCGGCGTAGCGCGCGCTGCGGTGGATCAGCCGCTGGTTGCCGGAGCCGATGAAGCGCCGTTCAGTATCGCGGCGGCCGGCCTCGAAGCGCCCGTCGATCAGGGTGTCGACGCTGGCCAGCAGCGCCGCGCCGCCCACGCGTGACTCGAGCTCCGCGAGCGTGTGCCCCGTGAACACCAGCACCCCGAGGCCCTGCCCGCGCGCCGCGACGCACAGGGCCGTGACCGCGGCGAGCTGCTCGAGCGGCTCGCCCCCGAGCACCGTCAGCCCCTCGATCCCGTGGGTGCGACGGGCCGCGGCGAGCTCCTCCACCAGCGCAGCGACCGTGACTTGCACGCCGCCCGCGGCCGGGAACAGCTCGGGGTTACAGCACCCCGGACACGCCAGCGTACAGCCCTGGACCCACAGCGCGTAGCGACGATGGGGCCCCTCGGCCTCGCTGCAGGCGATGCGATGGGCGACCTGCAGCGTGAGCCCCGGGGCGCTCACGCATCGGCCTCTTCGGGCAACTCGTCGACGATGACATCGTCACTCGCGCCGTCGTCGGCCGCCTCGGGGCCGCCGCGCGGACGGGGATGCATGCCGGCGAACACGGAGTGCAGGTCGAGCTCGAGGTACTGGCCGGCCGCGAGCGTGGTCGGGAGCACCAGCGGTCCATAGGAGACGCGACACAGCCCGAGCACCTCACTGCCGAGCCCCGCGAAGATCCTTCTCACCTCATGGAACTTGCCGCCGATGATGGTGATGCTCGCCAGGGTGGTGGTGCCGAACGGCACGTCGAGGCCCGGATGGGCGTCTTCGCGGGCGAGCGGCTTGAGCTCGGCGATCTCGGGCACGTGGCCGTCGTCGAGCGCGAAGCCCGGGGGCGGCGGCTGCCACGAGCCGCGCAGGGCCGCCTGATACACCCGCGGCACCGCATAACGCGGGTGGGTCATGCGATGCAGGAGCGGCCCCTCGGTGGTCCACAGCAGCAAGCCCGAGGTCTCGAGGTCCAGGCGACCCGCCGCCCGCAGGTCCTTGTGCAGCGGCGCCGACTTGAGCAGGTCGTAGGCGGTCGCGTGCCGGTCGTCCCGCAGCGCCGTCACCACCCCGAGCGGCTTGTGCTGCAGCAGGTGGTAGCGCAGGTACAGGGTGTGCGGCGCGTCGTCGAGCTGGATCGCCATCGGCAGACCGGCCGGAGGGATCTGCAGGGCCGGGTCGCGCAGCGGGGCGCCCTCGGGCGTGCTCACGCGGCCCTGACGGCACAGCCGGGTGACGACGCCGCGGGAGAAGCCGAGGTTGTGGGCGATGAGGAGGTCGAGCCGGGGCACGCGGGGCGGGCTTATACCGCGACCGCGCGCCGATGACACGGCCGTGGGCAGGCGCCTGCAAGCGCGATACCCTCCCGGCCCGTGGGTCGCCGCGAACCGATGCCGGACGAGCGCCTGGTCGTCGCCCAGGCGGCTGCCGGCGACCGCCGCGCCTTCGAGCAGATCTACCGCGCCTACGCGTCGACCCTGTTCTCCTACGTGCTGGTGCCGATGCTCGGCGACCGCGACGACGCGCACGACTGCCTGCGTGAGACCTTCGTCTCGGCCCACAAGCACCTCACGACCTTCGTCTGGCAGGACAGCGGCATCTATCCCTGGCTCAAGACCCTCGCCAAGAACAAGGCGAGAGACCTGCTGCGCGCCTCGGGCCGGCGCCAGCGGCTGCGCGGCGCCTTCGAGGAGCACCTGGGCACCGCGGGCTCCTCCGAGCCGCAAAACCCCGCAGAAGAGGAGCTCCAGCGCGGCGCCCTCCGCGTGCGCATCGAGTCCGTGCTCGAGGAGCTAAACCCGCGCTACGCCCAGGTCCTGCGCCTGCGCCTGCTCGAGGACCGCAGCCGTGAGGAGTGCGCGGTGGTCCTGGAGGTCAAGGTGGGGACTTTGGACGTGTTGTTGTTTCGGGCCTGCAAGAGCTTCCGGGCCGCCTGTGAAAAGCAGGGTCTGATGGTCGGGGCCGAGCTATGAAGACACCTTGTAAGCCGATCGCCCCGAGCCGCGTTCGGGCCGCAAACCACCCGTTTGGGGGTCGCCATGTCACCGCGCAACGCTGAACACACGCCTGTCCCGAGCCACCCCGAGTCCGTCCTGGATCCGGGCTGGGAGGACGCACTGCGGGCCGGACAGGCCGAGGACGGCGGCGCAGGTTCGGTCGACGCCGAGCTGGCCGTCCTCCACCTGTTTCGTCACGCCCGCGCCGTCGAGCCGCTCGCGCCCGGGGCGCTCGACAAGCTCTGGCGCACCGAGATCGCCCCGCAGATCACCCCGGTGCCGTGGTGGCGCCGTCGCTGGCTGTGGGGCGTGGTCCCGGTCGCCGCCACCGCGGCGCTGCTGGTCGTCGTGCTCCGCGACCCGGCCAGCGACACCAGCGGGTCGCCCGCCGAGCTGGCC
>NZ_JACCSO010000557.1 GCF_013812955.1 Nannocystis sp.
GACGTCGCCGGGCGCGAGGTCGACCACGCAGCGAAAGCCGACCCGCGGCCCGCGGCCGGTCGCCATCCAGCCCTCGAGCTCGAAGCCCGGGTAAAACGGCGGATAGTCGTCGCGGCCGCCGCTGCGCTGGCCGGCGTTGCCGTGCTTGAGCACGTGGCGGACCGGCGGCGCGCCGGGTCCCTCGCAGCCGGGATTGTCCTCGCCGCACACGATCTTGCGCTCGAAGCGCTGGTACGCGCGCAGGGCCGGGCTATCGGGGCCGCGAAACTCGGCGCGCAGGAACGGCCGCAGGCCCGCGTCGGCGTCGTAGACCTCCTCGACCCACTCGCTCACGTTGCTGCCGAGGCCGAGGATGCCGAAGTAGCTGGTGTCCTCGCGGACATGTCCGGCGGGATAGATCGCGCCGGGGATCTGGTCCTCGATCTTGTTGCCCCACGGGTAGATGCGGGCATCGACGCCGCGGGCCGCGTACTCCCACTCGGCCTCGCGCGGCAGCCGGCCGCCGGAGTGCAGGCAATACGCGGCCGCCTGGGCGTGCGTCACGCAGGTCTGCGGCAGCGCGACCATGACCTCGGGCGCGACCTTGCTCGCCGGATCTTCCTGGCCTTCAGGACAGGTCGCGGGCGTGCAGCGACCGGCCGCCACGCAGGCCGCATAAGCCGCGCGCGTCACCTCGTGGAGGTCGATCCAGAACCCGGGCAGGCTCGCTTGCCGCGGCGGCTGCCCCGACCAGCGGATCACTCCGGCCTCGCGCGCGAGCAGGCCCCCGTAGTCGCCCGGCAGCGCGCCCATCACGAAGGTGCCGGCGGGGATCTGCACGCGCTGCATGAACTCGGTCTCACGCAGGCCGAGCGGCACACACTGGCCCTCGGGGTCGCGCCCGCTGCCGCGCCCGCAGGCCTCCTTCGGCTTCTCCACCTTCTTGGTGACATCGGTGATCTTCGGCAGGCTCTCGCGCGGCGTGGCCGGGCCGAGCGCGACCAGGGGCGGCGCCGGCTCATCGAGGGCGTCGAAGCGTCCGCTCGGCGCCTCACAGGCGAGCACCGACAGGATGAACGGGCAAACGGCGAGGCCGGGGCGTGCGGACATGGTCAGGACAGCTCGAAGCGCTGGAGGTGGGACTTTGCCATGGGCGGGGTCATCAGGGACAGGACGATCATGGTCGCGACGTTGACGCCGAGGCCGAGCACGCCGATCTGCAGGTCGAGCGGGTTCAGGGCCGCGTACAGCCCCGGCGCCAGCTTGCTCGCCGCGAACAGCGCGATCACGCTCAATAGTCCAAGGCAGAGCCCGGCCTCGGCGGCGAGGGTGTTGGCCCGCCGCCAGTACAGACCGAACAGCACGATCGGCAGGAACTGCACCGGCACCGCGTAGCCGAGCAGCAGCAGGTCGACCATCGACCAGTGCTCGGACTGGCTGGTGAAGATCAGGCCGAGCACGCCGAGGCCGACCACCGCGGCGCGCAGGGCCCAGGTCTGGGCGCGCTCGCCGAGCGCCACGCCGAAGCCGCGGATCAGCACGTCGCGCACGAAGATCGAGGCGCCCCCGTGCAGCAGCGCGTCGCCGGTCGACATCGAGGCGGCGAGCACCGCGAGGCTGAACAGCGCCAGCATCAGCCCGCCTCCGAGCGCGCCGCCGGTGAGCAGCGGGTGGCCGACCAGCCACAGCAGCACGCGCTCGTCGGTCGGCGCGCCCGGCAGCAGCAGGGCGGCGTAGCCGAGGAAGAACAGCGGCACCAGGAACAGCAGGAAGGTCGGGTACACGACGGCGCTGTGCTGCACGAGGCGCGCGCTGCGGGCGGTGAAGCACTTCATGAACACCTGCGGCCACATGCTAAACCCGAGGATCGACAGCAGCACCTCGGCGCTCCATTGATAGTCGCTGGTGCCGGCGCCCGGTCCGGGCAGGGTCAGGTACTCGGGGTGTTCGGCGATCACGCGGTCGAACATCGGGCCGACCCCGCCGAACAGCTCGCCGGGGATCGCCAGGCCGAGCCACCAGACCACGATCAACATCACGACGCCCTGCAGCACGTTGGTCCAGCCGACCCCGCGCATGCCGCCGAACATCACGTAGAGGGTGACGACCGCGTAGACCAGCGCCGCGCCGACCAGCGGCGGCCAGCCGAGCACCTGCTGCATCACCACGTCGGCGCCGCGGCACTGGATCACGATGTACGGGACGAACGCGAGCAGCGAGGCCAGGCCCATCAGCGCGGTCAAGCGGCGGCTGGCGAAGCGCTCGCCGAGGAACTCCGCCTGGGTCATCAGGCCGAGGCGCGCGCCGATCCGCCGGACCTTCGCGCCGAAGAAGAAGATCGGCACCAGCGCCACCGAGCCGTAGGCCAGCGCGTAGAACGCGTCGGAGCCCTTGGCGATCACCCGCTGCGGCGTGCCGAGCAGGGCGTAGGCGCTGAAGACCATCGCGCCCATCACGAAGTACATCAGCACCGGACCGAAGGACCGCTCGCCGGTGATGAAGTCGTCGCTGCCGCCGCTGCCTCGTCGTCCCGCCCAGATCCCCAGTGCCAGCGCCAGCACCAGGTACCCGTACACCAGCACGCTAGCCACGGTCCCCGTCCTCCTCTGCGTCGACGATCCGCAGCAGGTACAGCGCGGTCAACGCGGCGGCATCGATGACGATGATCCCGATCAAGTACACCAGCGACCACGGCAGCCCGAACACCCGCGGCTCGATCGAATTGCCGAGCCAGGGGTACAGCGGCCACACCAGCAGCGCCGTCATGGCGATGAAAAACAGCGGCGCCACACGGGCGAGGAGCGAGCGAGGGAGCACCGCGCCCGTCATACCCCAGCCTGGGCGGCCTGCCAAAGGCTTCCCAAGCCGGCGCCGCTGCGCCAGACTGCCGCCGATGACTCCAGCCCCCAGGACTTCGCAGGTCAACGTCGGCGAGGCCGCCCCCGACTTCACCCTCATCGACCAGGGCGGCCGGTCCGTCACCTTGCGCGAGCTGCTGCGCGAGCGCTGCGTGGTCCTCTATTTTTATCCGAAGGACGACACGCCCGGCTGCACGGTCGAGGCGTGCAGTTTTCGCGACCAGTACGAGGTGCTGCGAGACGCGGGCGCCGAGGTCGTCGGTGTCAGCTCGGACGACCAGCGCGCGCACGAGGCCTTCGTCGCCAAGTACAACTTGCCCTTCGTGCTGCTCAGCGATCCTGGTGGCAGCGTGCGCGCGGCTTATGGCGTCAAGCGGACCTTCGGCATCATCGACGGGCGCGTGACCTTCGTGATCGATCGGGCCGGCGTGGTGCGCCACGCGTTCTCCTCTCAGGTGCGCCCCAAGAAGCACGTCGAGGAGGCGCTGCGGATCGTGCGGTCCATCTCCGGTAGCGCCCGCTGACTTGTACGAGCCCGGGCGATGAAGACCCGGCCCGGACGTCCGCACAGCGTTTCACGCGCATGTGCCGCCCGCTCGATATGTCATAACAAGCAGACGGGTCGCGAAAACATGCCGCCTACACGGTGGCACCCCCGGCCAAGCCGGCCCATGGTTGGACTGCTGCGAACAAGCCTCCGGATGCGGGCCATGGGGTCCCGCTGACAGGGCCGGGCCGATCCGGACTGACCGGACTGACCGGGCTGACCGATCAAGAAGGCCGCTGGTTCGCACAGGAGAGCCACCATGAGTCTACTCGCCAACATGGAACATTTGGCGGCGGCAAGCGGCGTCGTCGCGGTCACCATCGATTCGCCACAACATCCGCGTGCCTTTCGCGGGGTTGAAACCTGGGCTCCGGTGCTGGACGCCGCGCTGGCCCTGTTCGACAAGACCGACGAGGACACGATCCGCCTCGTCATCGGACAACACACCATCATCGTGCAGAAGGAACACGGTCAGACCGTCGCAGTGGTGCTACCCACTGGCCACGCGATCGCCAAGTCCCTTCGTCGCATGATCCGGCGCCTCTCCAAGAAGGAGCGGGGCCCCCTGGTCCCGAGGCCAGCCGGAGAACAAGCCGCCCAGGGCGCGGCTCCGGGGGAACCACACCACTCCGAAGCCGCGTGATGCCCGCAAGCGGGCAGCGGGGGTTGCGCAGGTCGCTTCCCCCGCCGCCCCCTCGCGGACAGGCTCTCAAAAATCTGCAAGAGGTCCCCGCCGGTTTGCCGGCGGTGACCTCGGGCTTGCGCTGGTACCATCCCGCCCATGCGTCGCCCCGTCCTCGCCCTGCGCGTGCTTGCGGCATTGGGCCTGCTTACCTCGGGATTGATCGCCTGCAATCAGGGCCCCGAACCGGCGCCACCGCTGGAGGTCAAAGCCACCGGTCCAACACCGCGGCGTGCTCCTGATGGCGACCCCATCCGTCGACCGGAGGCCACCAACCCCGCCGACGCGATGACCCTGCATTTCATCGACATCGGCCAGGGTGACGCGACCTTGCTCGAGTTCCCCTGCGGTGCGATCCTGATCGACACTGGCGGCGAACAAAACGAGCTGTTCGACAGCGACAAGGCGCTGCTGGCCCATCTGGACGCCTTCTTCGCCAGGCGCACGGACCTGCAGCGGACCCTCGACCTGCTGCTGATCACCCACCCGCACATCGACCACAACCGATCGGCCCTCGCGGTGCTCGATCGATACCGGGTGCGCGGCGTGGTCGACAACGGCGTCGACAAGCCGCACAGCCACGACGACGGCACCGAGGACCCCGGCGCGACCCAGCAGATGGCCATGCATACGTGGCTGCGCGAGCACCCGCGAGATCCACCGATCGCCTACCTCGGCGTCGGCGTCCAGGACGTGCCCCCGGAGGGTCTGACCAGCGCGGTCATCGACCCCATCGCCGGCTGCACCGCGTCCGCCGTCGACCCGAAGCTGACGCTGCTGTGGGGCACCGTCACCGAGGACCTGCGCACCTACGGGGAGAACCCCAATAACCACAGCGTGGTCGCGCGGGTCGACTTCGGGGCGTCCTCGGCGCTGTTCACCGGCGACCTCGAGCTGATCGGCCTGTCGCGCCTGGCCAGCCGCTACGAGGCCCACCCGGAGCTGCTCGATGTCGACATCTATCAGGTCGGCCACCACGGCAGCAAAAACGCGACCATCCACTATCAAATGGAGATGATGAGCCCGCGCGTGGCCGTGATCTCGATGGGCCCCTACGAGCGCGACATCCCGTGGACCGCGCGCAAGTACGGACATCCCAATATCATCGCCCTCGAGCACCTGGTCCACCCGCACCACGGCGTTCGCGCCCGTCGCACCCCGATCGAGGCGTGGATCGGCCTCAAGGGCGCGTGGAAGGACGAGAAAAAGGAGGTGTTCGAGCGCCGCACCGTCGACCGGGCGATCTACGCCACCGGCTGGGACGGCACCGTGACCATCACCGCCAACGCCAACGGCTGGCTCGACATCACCACCCAGGGCCGCTAGCCTGCATCCCCCCATGCACGGATCTCCCGACCACGATCACGACCACGCCGGCCACGTCCACGGCCCCGGTTGCGACCACGACCACGCGCACGACCACGCGCACGACCACGCGCACGAACACGCGCGCCCGCCCCAGCCCTTCGTGCGCGATCAGCCGAAGGTCGGCCGCAACGACCCCTGCGTGTGCGGCAGCGGCAAGAAGTTCAAGAAGTGCTGCGGCAGCCCCGGCGCCTGAGCTCGGTTGTGGCTCGGCGCTGCTGCTCGGGGGTTCACAGCGATCCGTAACGCTGCACCTGAGCTCGCTGGCCGATCCGCGCCGGGGCATTGGGCATCGATCGGGCGCCTGCTGCGCGCGCCTGGGGCCCCTGTCCCTCAGTCCATGGACAGCTCGGCCGCGAACTCCAGGACGCCCTCGACCCGGTCGACGCAGGCGCGGCCCCGCCCCGCTCGCTTGGCCTCGTAGAGGCTCGCATCCGCCTCCGCGAACAGCACCGAGAACTCCAGGTCCTCGCGCGGCCACAGCGAGCCGCCGATGCTGAGCGAGATGCCCCGCGTCAGCGCCCCGGCGCCGATCCTCCGGGCGATCGCCACCACCTGCTCGTCGCTGGTGTCGGTGACCAGCACCGCGAACTCGTCGCCGCCGAAGCGGGCCACGATGTCGTGCGCCCGCAAGGTCGAGCGCAGCAGCACGCCGACCGACTGCAGCAGCTCATCGCCGGCGCGGTGACCCAGCGTGTCGTTGACCGCCTTGAAGTGGTCGAGGTCCAGCAGCAGCAGCCCGCACTGCGAGCCGAGCCGCTGCGCCCGCGACTGCTCCTCTTGCAGCCGCGTCTCGAACTCGCGGCGGTTGAACAGACCCGTGAGGCCGTCGTGCCGCGCCAGGGTCTCGACGCTCTCGAGCAGGCGCAGGTTCTCGAGCACCAGCGCGGCCGCGTCGAGCAGGAAGCTGATGAAGTCCAGCGCCTCGGGGTCGATCGGCGCCCGCGAGTAGCGGTTGTCCGCGACCACCACGCCGAGCGGCTTGCCGCGCAGCTTGATGGCGCAGACCATGAACTCCTCCGGGGGCTCGAGCGCCGCGATCGCGGGGTTGACCGCCTGGGCCCGGGTGAAGACCAGCGGCCCGCTGGCGGCCAGCGCCGCGGCGACCTCGTCACCATCGCCGGTGTCGGCGATCGGGCACTCGAGCGTGCGCACCAGCGCCTCGAAGCGGGTGTCGACGTCGCTCGCGGCGTGCTCCTCGATCAGGTCCTCGAGCGTGCGATCGTGGGTCTCGATGCTCTCCCAGATCCTGTGCGCCTCGCCGTCGTCGTGCGGCCCGATCGCCGAGACCCCGACCAGCGCGCGGGCCTCCTCGTCGTACACGAACAGCGCCGCGCGGTTGAAGCCCAGCGCCGCCCCCGAGGTCATGCCGAGCAGCGTGATCTGTCGCAGTCGATGGATGCTCTGGGTCTCGAGCATCGCCCGCGTCAGCCGGCGCAGCGCGTCCTGCCGCGGCGCCTCGCGAGCGAAGCGCTCGAGCGCCTCCGCGGCCTCACCCGGCCCCAGCAGCTCCTCCGCGATCCGCCGCGCCAGCGCCACCTTGCCGCCCGCGAGCTGCTCTCCCACGAGCACCAGGCAGCGCCCGCCGTGCTCGAGCCGGACCTGCAAAGGCGCCGCGGCGGCGACCGGGACCACCTGCGCCGGCTGCAGCGCCGTGCCCTGCCCGCCGAGCTTGATCAGCTGCAGCGCCGTCACCGGCACGCTCGCCCCCTCCGGCAGCTCGACCACCAGACTCACCGCCACGCCCAGCCGACCGAACAGCGCCGACAGATACGGCGGCACCGATGCCGAACGCACCCGCGAGACCAGCTCGCTGGGCATCCCCGGGTAACGTAGGTCCGACACTGACAAGCCTGACAAGCCATGATGCTGTCCGCTGGCCGCTCCACCGTCAACGGACATCGCCGCGCCGCGCGAGACCTGGTCAAAAGCCGCGGTCAAAAGCCACAGTCAAAGCCGCGGTCAACAGGCCCCGGATCGGCTCACGGCCCTGTCATTTTCGCGCATCTCCACCACCTCGGCTTCAGTTATCCTGCACTGATGCGCCGCGTCCTCGTCCTCCCCCTGCTCGGCGTCGCCGCGCTCCATTGCGGCGATCCCCAGACCGCCGTCACCGACAGCGCCGCCACCGACAGCGCGACCCAGGACCCCAGCACCGCGGCCCCGACGTCCGGCTCCGCGCCGACCACCAGCGCCGGCTCGGGCACCGACGCGACCAGCTCCCCGACCTCGGGTGTGAGCGACAGCGACAGCGCCACCACCAGCCCCACAGGTGACACCACCGACACCGACGCTGCGCCGACCTGCGCCGACTCGCCGCACTACCGCGTCGGCGCCGGCATCGCCGACGTCACCGGCCCCTCCGCCGAGCTGGTGATGATGGGCTATTCGATGCCCGAGCAGAAGGCCGAGGGCATCTCGACCCGGCTGTGGGCGCGGGCCTTCGCGGTCGAGAGCCCGTGCAGCGGCGGCAGCGTGGTGTTCGTCAGCGCCGACGTCGGCCAGGTGTTCCAGGGCGTGCACACCGAGGTGTTGAAGCGCCTCGAGCAGAGGTTCGGGCCCGGCCGTTACACCCGCGACAACGTCGCGCTCTCGGCCACGCACACGCACAGCGGCCTGGGCGGCTTCTCGCATTACACGATGTTCAACCTCGCGGTCGGCGGCTTCGACCCCGACAACTTCGAGGCGGTGGTCAGCGGCATCGTCGAGGCGATCGTGCGCGCCGACGCCAACCTCGGCGACGGCGTGATCAAGATCGCCGAGGGCCCGCTGCAGGACGCCAACTGGAACCGCTCGCCGCAGGCCTACGCCGGCAACCCGGCCGACGAGCGCGCCGCCCACGAGGCCGAGCACCAGCGCGACACCGACACCCGCATGACCGTGCTGCGGCTCGAGCGGACCGCCCCCGGCGAGACCAGCGGCGAGCCCATCGCGGCGATCGCCTGGTTCTCGAGCCATGCCACTTCGGTCTCCAATCAGAACCGCCTGGTCAGCGGCGACCACAAGGGCCTCGCCTCCTACGCCTTCGAGCGCGCGATGGGCTCCGACTACAGCGCCCCCGCGCCCTTCATCGCCGCCTTCGCCCAGGGCGACGCCGGCGACGTCTCGCCCAACGAGGTGTTCGTCGGCCAGCCGAAGAACACCGTCGCCCGCCCCTGCGACAACAGCCCCGACCCCGAGTGCAACGACCTCGCCAACGCGGCCATCCACGGCGACCTCCAGTACGCGCGCGCGCGCGAGCTCTTCGACGGCGCCAGCGAGCTGCTGCGCGGCCCGGTCGCTGGCCGCCTCGCCTACGTCGACATGGAGAAGGTCGCGATCGACGGCGCCTACACCCACGGCGCCGGCCCGCAGCACACCTGCCGCGCGGCGATCGGCCTGTCGATCGCCGCGGGCGCCGAGGACGGCGTCGCCGTCGCCTTCATCGAGGAGGGCGTCGTCTTCGGCGAGAACTGGCCCGAGATCACCATCTTGCCCGAGGACCAGGACTGCCACCTGGAGAAGACCATCCTGCTGCCCGTCGGTCGCATGGTCCCGCAGCCGTGGTCGCCGACCATCCTGCCCGCCCAGGTCCTGCGCATCGGCAACTTCGCAATCGCCCCGGTGCCCTTCGAGATCACCACCATGTCCGGCTCGCGCCTGCGCAGCACCGTGCTCGCCCACCTGCCCGGCGTCGACCGGGTCGTCGTCGCCGGCCTCAGCAACGCCTACTCCAGCTATGTCACCACCCGCGAGGAGTACAAGTCCCAGCACTACGAGGGCGCCTTCACGCAGTTCGGCCCCTGGACCCTCGCCGCGTGGCAGCAGGAGTTCGCCCGCGTCGCCGACGCCCTGACCGCCGACTCACCCGCGGCCGACACCGGCGTGCCGCTCGACCTCAGCGACGACCAGCTCATCGAGGTCCTGCCGGTCGTCGCCGACTCGCCCTGCGCCCTGCCCGACGCGATCCTCTGCCCGCTCGACAAGTTCGGCGACGTCGTGCTCGCCCCGCCCAAGTCCGCCAAGGCCGGCGAGCACGTGACCGTCAGCTTCCGCGGCGCCCACCCGCGCAACAACCTCCGCACCGGCACCGGTTACCTCGAGGTCCAGCGCCAGGACGGCGACACCTGGGTCACCGTCGCCCACGACTGGGACCCCGAGACCACGTTCCGCTGGCTGCGTACCGGCGGCGGCCTGAGCCCGACCTCCGAGGTCACCATCGACTGGCTGCTGCCCGCCGACGTCCTGCCCGCCACCTATCGCATCGTCTATCACGGCGACGCGAAGTCGCTCGGCGGCATGATCAAGCCGATCAGCGGCACCTCGCCCACCTTCGTCGTCGTCAAATGAGCGCGCGCGCGACTGCGCGCTCGAACCGCGGACCGATGCCGCCGGCCAGCCGCGCCTGTTACTGTCGGTGCATGCGTGGCTCGACCCTGATGGCCCTGTCTCTGGCCCTCCCGGGCTGCTCGATGTCCAACCCCGCCTTCGGCCTCGCCGGCGACAGCAGCGGGGTCGCCACCTCCGCCTCGACCACCGCGCTCACCGGCGACCCCGTCACCACAACCACCGTCACCACAACAACCACTACCGTCGACGTGACCTCCGCAGGCACCAGCGAGACCAGCGCCGACCTCGGCGCCGCCAGCACGATCGAGCCGGACACCACCCAGACCAGCGAACCAGTCGGCAGCAGCAGCTCCGCGAGCAGCGAGACCGGGGACCCGGTGCAGTGCCCGATGGTCAACAGCGACCTCCAACCTTATGTGATCAAGAACGGCGTGCAGGTCGAGCTGTGCCTCGATCCTGGGTACGCCCGCAAAGGCAAGATAAGCATCGGCAGCAGCATCGAGCTCGTCACCGACGTCAACTGCGGCGACGCGGTGACCGGCGATACATTGATCCTGGGCAGCGGCTACCCGCTGTTCAACGACCTGTTGGTGCCCAGCTGCGTCACGGCGATCGCGGAATGGAACAATGTCGACAAGGACTGCAAGCTCGGCAGGCTCACGGTCCGCCCCGACGTCAACCCGAGCACCTTCATCGTCGCCGCGGTCTTCTCGGTGCCTACGCCCGAATGGTTCCCGCTCAAACCGCAGGCCGTCAGCACCTTGCCCTGCGGCTGTGCGAACGAGGGCCCGTGCTGCCCGGACCTCGAGGCCGGCGAGCTGGCCCTCAAACCGACCGCCAACAGCGGCCCGGTCGAGCAGTTCAGCCACGCGATCGTGAGCGCCGACAACAACCAGCAGCTGGACTTTCACAACCTCCAGTCCTGGGTCGGCCCCGAATGCGCGGGCGACCCGGGAGCGGGGCGTCACATCGACTGGATCGCCGTGGCCGTGAAGTAGCTCAGTCGAGCGGGTGCATCGCCCCGCGGATCGTCTGGTGCACGACCCCCGCGCCGACCTCGAGCTTGCGCGCGATGTCCTCCATCACGTGCAGCTCCTCCTCGCTGACCTGCCCGTCCGCCGCCGCCACGATCGTCAGATGTTGGACCAGCTGCGCCCGGTACAATAGTGGCACCTCGAGCGCGGCCTTGATGCGCCCGTCCAGGTCGGCGAGCACCTTGTCGACGTTGACCGACCCGTCCCCGTGGTCCGAGCCCAGCAGGCGGCCGATCGCGTCCAGCTCGGCCGGCTCGACCCCGCCCGAGGCCGCCGCCACCGCGATGCCCGCCGTGTACAGCAGGCGCCGCAGCGTGTCCGAGTTCTCGGTCTTCTCCTGCAGGTAAGTCGGCTCCATCAGCTGCATGTCGCGGTCGACCATATCCTCGACGTCCTCGAGCGACCACGCGTCGTCGGTCGAGCGCCCCATCGCCGCCAGGAACGGCTCCGAGCGGCTGAATGCCCACACCGCGCGCACCCGCACCGGGTTGTACGGGTGGGTGCTGAAGCAGTCGAGGGTGTCCTCGTCGTATTCTTTCTCGCGCGCCTCCGGGGCCGAGGCCAGGCTCTCGACCTGCTTGGCGAAGGTCGCCAGGTCGGGGGTCACGCGCGGACTCGCCATGCCGCTCGCCAGCTTGAAGAAGCCGCTGGCGGCCGCCTGCGGGTCCTGGGCGCAGAGCAGGCCGATGCGGTCGGCCGACAGCTCGGCGCTGCGACACCAGGCGTAGAGCTTGAGCGAGACGTGACGCGAGACGAAGGGGATGCCGAGCTCCTCGATCATCGAGGTGAGCGGCATCGGCAGGCTGTAGTGGTCGAAGGCGGCGTGTCCGAGCTCGTGACCGACGACGAAGCGCAGCTCGGCCGGCGTGAAGGCCTCGAGCAGGCGGCTGGAGAGGGTGAGGACCGTCGGGCCCTTGACCTCGCGATAACAGGTCGCGTTGAACTGGTGCTCCGGGGTGACGTAGACCTCGACCGGGCCGAGGTGGCCGATCATCGCCTTGCACTCGGCGACCGTGTCGGCGATCTCCGGCGACATCGAGCGGGTCAGCCGCAGGGTCGAGCTCAGCAGGCTGCGACGGTAGCCGTAGCCCTTGCCGCCGCGGACCTCGCGGATCTTCGCCAGCGCCTTGCGCACCCCGAAATCGCCGACGACCTCGTCGCGCAGCTGCTGCTCGCGACGCACCTGAAACTGCTTCGGATCGATCTGCATGACCAGGCCCTCCAGTGACATCGCCGGCACCGCCGCACCGAAGGTTCGACCTCCGGTGCAGCTCGGACACAACCATCTCGACTATGCGCGCGCTCGACTATGCGCGCGCGTACTTGAGCGTCAATACCTCGAGGATCTTGGTGGCCAGCGCGTCCTCGACCTGCAGCGTGCGCTGCATCGCCTCGAGCATCGCGTCCTCGGCCTCGTCGACGTCGCCGCTCGCCATCGCGATGTC
>NZ_JACCSO010000559.1 GCF_013812955.1 Nannocystis sp.
ACGCCCTGGTCGCGCCGCTCGGCAGCCCGGGCGGCTTCGTCGACGACGCCCTGGCCGAGCTCGGCCACGGGCGCCGGAGGATCGCGTTGACCGTCCCGCACTTCTTCCTCGCCCCGGCGCTGGTGGCCGCCAGCGACCTGATCATCACACTACCGGAGCGGGTCGCCCAGATCGTCTGCGCCAACAATCCGCTGCGCATCGTGCCACTGCCGATCAAGCTCCGGGCCTTCGAAGTGATGATGGTCTGGCACGACCGCGTGCATCGCGACCCCGCGAACATGTGGCTGCGCGACCAGGTCCTGAAGACCATGCGCCCGTGACAGCCGCGGCCCCGTCCGCATCACGCCGCTCATCCGCGCGCCAGCGCCGCGCCGTGACCGCTCCGCGGATGCCGACGGGCCCTACCCGCCGACGATCGTGGCCACGATATGGCCGCTCAGGATCATGCTCACCAGCACGCCGACGAGGTAGGCCCGATTGCGCAGCGGCTGGGTCGGCCGCACGAAGGCGATCGTGTGCAGCGCCCGCGCCAGCACGAAGACCGGGAAGTACAGCAGCGCGCCGGTCTCCCAGCAGCCGAGTTGCACGTACGCGAGCGCGAGGAACAGGAAGATGGGGACGTTCTCGAGGTCGTTTCGCAGCGCCCGCTGGGCCCGCTCCGCCACCGGATGATCGGCGGCGGCCTGGGGGGTCCGGCCGAAGCATGCGGCGTCCTCCGGGTTGACGAAGGTCCGCGAGCGCACACGCACCAGTCCCTGCACCCCCGCGGTCAGGAACATCTTAAAAAACAGCGCGACGGTCGTCAGCGCGAAGGCCTGCCATGCCTGGGTCATATCATTGCCTCGGTGAGGGGGTCAGGGCGGGGCGAACCGCTCGTCGGTCACGAAGGTCTCGTCGGTCAAACTCTCGAGGAACGCGACCATGTCGGCCTGCTCCTCCGGCGTGATCTCGAAGGGGCGGACCAGGGTGCTCTTGTTGGGATTGGCCCGGCCGTCGCCGGCCAGCGGTCCCTCGGCGATCAGGCGCCCGCCGGCGGCGTAGTGCTCGACGACCTCATCGAGCGTGGTGATGCTGCCGTCGTGCATGTACGGCGCCGTCAAGGCGATGTTGCGCAGGGTCGGCACCCGGAACTTGCCCTGGTCGCGCGGGTCGCCGGTGAACTCGTAGAGGCCACCGTTGCCCGTTGGATAGGCGCCGGCGGCGTCGAGGGAATAGAGGCCGTTATTTTGAAAATCGGGCGGGCCGGCGCCGGTGGTGGCGCTGCGAAACGAGGTCGAGAAGTTGGGGCCGGCGTGGCAATGGTAACACTCGGCGCGTTCGGAGAAGAACAGCGCCATGCCGCGGCGGGCGGCGGGCGACATCGCGGCCTCGTCGCCGGTCTGCACATATCGATCGTAGGGCGTATCACCCGAGATCATGGTCCGCTCGAAGCTGCTGATCGCCTGCACGATGCGCTCGATGGTGAAGGGGTCGTCGTCCTCGGGGAAGGCGGCGGCGAACAGCGCCGGATAGTCGGGGTCGTCGGCGAAGCGGCGAAGGATCGTCGGCGTATCTTGCTGGGTGCCGAGCTCGAGCGGGAAGTCGGCGAAGAGCGGGACCAGCGCCTGCGCCTCGAGGTCGGCGAGCTTCGGGTTGGCCCAGGTGTAGATCGACAGATAAGCGACGTTGGCCAGGCTCATCGCCCCGCGCGGCAGCGCATGCCCGGTCGAGCCCTCCCCCTTCGCCTGGCCGTCCGTGAACGCCTTGGCCTGCTCGTGGCAGCTGGCGCAGGCCATGGTCTGGTTGTGCGAGAGCCGCTGGTCGTAGAACAGGTGGCGGCCGAGCTCGACCTTCGCCGCGCTCATCGGATTGTCGGCCGGCACGTGCGGCTCCGGGAAGCCGGCCGGCAGCTCCCACACCCACGGCTGCTCCGGCGCGGGCTCCTCGACGCAGGCGGCGACCAGCAGCAGCGCTGCGAGCCGACACATGCCAAACGCGCCGCTCATGGCCCTCATCATGCCTCCGGGATCCTGATCACCGCGCTGCCGACGTGACAGACGTTGCAGGCGCCCGAGAGGGTCGGGAACGGCATGAAGTTCTTGCCGACACCATCCGCGCCGTACACCGTCGGAAACAGCGGCTTCTCGGTCAGCGGCAGCTCATCGGTGGCGTAGAAGTTGCCGAGCGCGTCGGCCTCGACGCTGAGGACCAGCTCGCCGTTGCCGTCGGGGGCGCTGCGCAGCTCGAGCGTGCCGTCGGGCAGCGGCGACCCCTCGGCGTCGTGCAGGGTGCCCGCGACGCTAAAGCGGCCGAGCCCGGGTCCGTGGGCCTGGTGGCACTGCATGCAGTTCTGGCCGAGGTTGTGGCTGATCGCGTCGCCGTGGCTGCTGCGCAGGGCCACGTCGAGCGCGGGGTCGCGCACATAGTCGGGGTCGCCAATGAAGGGTTCGGCGTCGCGGTCACAGGCGAGCACGCAGAGGGCGGCGAGCAGGAGCGCGCGCATGTCACTCACCTCCGCGGGCGCGCGCGCTGAACACCGTCTGGACGCCGGCGGGCGCGTTGTCCTCGAAGCGCAGGCCGAGCGGGGCCATCATCGCCGGGCACTCGGGGTCGCCGGGGAAGGCCATGCAGCCCGGCAGGGTGTCCTTGACGCCGTCGGGCACGTGGTCGACATCGACGCCGGCGAGGATCTTGGCGGCGTCGACGACGATCGTATCACGCCCGGGATCGAAGCCGTCGATGCGGACCGACGGGAGGTTGGCGTAGGCGCACTCGAAGCCGTCCTGCACGCTGCCGTCGCAGTTGGTCGCGCCGAGGTGGTAGAAGAACTCCGACTGGGTCGACGGGCGCATGTCGAGGCGCACGTACTTGTAGCCGCCCTGCCAGGTCCACCACATGCCCTGGGCGTTGAGCGGCGCGGGGGCGATCGCCCCGTCGAGATGGTTCTGCTCGTGCGGCACACCGACGATGAACTCGACCCCGACATAGTCACCATGGTCGGGCACGTTCCCGCGGACCTCGAAGTTGGTCGCCGGGCTCCCGGTCATGCAGGCGCCGCTGCCGTCCTCGAAGTCGAGCAGCACGAGCCCCTCGCTTTGCCACTGCCCGTCGTCGCGGATCGCCACCGGCACGCGCTCGCCCGACGACCGCAGCAGCGCGACCTCGTGCACGTACATGCGAAAGTCGAGCGGCGTCACGGTCGAGGCGCCGCTGCCGATGCCGTCGAAGTCCTCCCCGCAGGCGAAGGGCTGATCGCCGACGACGGGGGCGAAACGAAGGGCGACCTCTCGGTCGCTGTCGCTGTCGCATGCCGCCAGCGCCGCGGCACAAACAAGGGGGACGAGCAGGCGTGACATCATGAAGGCTCTAACGCGATTTTCGCGCCAGCGGAACGCGACAAAGCGTCGCACGCCGGGGCGAGCACCTGGTGCCACCCCTGCGCGCCGCGCCGCGCCGCGCGCTGCTGCGGGTGCGGGTGCGCTCGCGCCTCAGAAGCGCAGGCGCAGCTCGAACTGGGCCTGGACCGGCTGCTGGAACACGGTCTGGACCCCGAAGTTGCCCTGCTTCGGGAGGATGGCGCGCTGGAAGAACGCCGTCGGCGCGTTGGAGCTCTGGACCTTGCTGTGCTTGAGGTCCTCCAGGTCACCGCCGGCAATGGCGCGACCGAAGGCGAACGAGTAGGTCTCATCGACGCGCAGCACCGCCTTGTTGTTGGTGAGGTTGGCGAGGCGCACGGTCAGCTCGAGCTCGCGCCCGCGGGGCAGCGGATAGGCGTAGCTGAGGCTCAGGTTGGCGTAGTACGTCGGCTCGATGCGGCCGCCGGCGCCGCGGGGCAGCACATAGACCAGGTACTGGCCGGCATAGCGGTTGTTGTCGGCGTAGATACTGATGGGCGTGCCCGATTGATAGCGCAGCGAGGCGCCGGCGGTGAAGCGGCCGGCCTTCTTGAGGTCGAAGGAGTAGAAGCCGTCGGCCTTGACCGTATGCGGGCGGTTGTCGAACAGCGGGCCGTAGCTGTTGCGGACCAGCTCCGGGATGTCGTACTGGGCGCTGGCGCCGAGGTTGATCGCGCCGGTGTTACGGGCCACGAAGCCGTCGTAGTTGCCGATCAGGCGCGAGTAGGTGTAGCTGGCCTGGAGGATCCAGTTGCGGGCGAAGCGCTTGTTGAGCTTGACGGTCCAGGCGTCATAGTTGCGGATCGGCTTGTTGAACAGGGTGCCGACCTTGCTGTAGGCGTCGGCGAGGAAGTTGCAGCGGTTGATCTCGCGGGCGTATACGTCGCGCTGCGGGTCGTCCATCGCCGCCCCGTCGTACTTGCCCTGGAGGTCGTTGCATTGCCCCTGCTGCTTGGCGATGTCGGCCGCCGATACGCTCTCGCCCGGATTGGCGACGATGAAGTTCAGGCCGCCGTTGGTCGAGATGTCCTCGACCGCCCGGCCGAGGTCGGTGTGCAGCCAGTTGACGCCGACCACCAGGTCCTCGACGACCTCCTGCTCGTAGCCGACCTGGAACTGCTGGTTGTACATGCCCTTCAGGCGCGGGACCACGCTGCCCGCGGTCAGGCCGGTCGTGCTCGTGTTGAAGTCGTTGCAATGCTCGGTCGGCGCGCCGTCGATGTTGCGCGGCTTGCCGCCCGAAGTGGGCGCGACGCAGTCGGACTGGCGATAACTGCGGGTGACGTTGACGAGGCCGCCGAAGGCGCGGCTGTTGAGCAGCACCGGGAGCTGGTTGTAGAACCATCCGTAGCTGGCATAAAGACGGCTCTTGCCCTCGTCGGTCCAGTCGTAGACGAGGCTGACGCGCGGGGCGACGTTGTCGTAGATGAAGATGTTGCGCTTGCCGAGGGCGTCGCGCATATCCTGCAGCTCCCAGCGGGCGCCGACGTTGAGGTACAGGTTGGAGAGGATCGCCCACTTGTCCTGGAGGAAGACGCCGTAGTTCTGGGTGGACAGGGTCGAGTCATAGCTGGGCACGCGGGCGCCGGCGCCGATCGGCGAGGCGATCGCGCGCAGGTCGTTCTGCTCGAAGCGCACGCGGCCGAAGCCGAACGAGGTGCGCTGGTCCGGGTTGTCCGAGTCGACGAGGATGCTGCGGTTGTTGTTGACGCGGTCGGAGGGCCTCACCGAATACGCGCCGTTTTGGCCCTTGGTCGGATCGAAGCACCATTCGCCGCCGCCCTTCTGACCGGCGGCGCAGTTCTGGTAGAATTCCGGATCGTTGCCGCCCGAGTAGCGCGAGTCCTGGGTGAAGCGCACGCTGTCGACCTCGGCGCCGTACTTGAGCTGATGCGAGCCGGCGCGCTTGCTGCTGAGGAAGTGGGTCAGCGCCAGGACCCCGCCGACGCGGTCCTGCACCGACTTCGAGTAGCTGCCGAGGCCGCCCGACAGCCACGTGCGGGTCGGACAGGTCAGGCCGGGCAAGTTCGAGTTGTTACAGGCCTGGTCGACCCCGCCGACCAGGCGCACCGCGCCGTCGCGGTCGAGCAGGTCGAAGAGGTTGCGGCCCTGGCTGTCGGTCTCCTGCGTCAGCGGGATGTTCTTCAGGTTCGGGTTGTCGAGCTTCCAGGCCTCGATGCTGCGGCTGCGCGAGTAGAAGACGCTCGCGTCGATCTCGAGCTTGTCGTCGGCGGCGCGCCCCTCGTAGTCGAGGCTGACCTGGGTGCCGCTGACGTAGCTGGTGCCGAAGGTGTCGTTGACGACGCCCTGGGCGACGCGTGACTGGCCGCCGATGCTCTGCTGCGGGTTGGTGCCGAAGGCGTTGGGCTCGCTGCCGGGCGGCTGGCGGAAGCTGCTGCGGCGAAACTGCGGGATCGTGCCGCCGCCGAGGCGCAGCTTGTGCTTGGGCGTGATCTGCCAGTCGAGGGTCGCCTGGAACTGGATGTCCCAGCTGCCGGTGCGAAACTTCTGCTCGGCGAACTTCACCGAATCGATGTAGTTGCCGTTGGCGACGCAGTCGTTGGTGCCGTTCTGGTACTGGCAATCCTCATAGCCGCCCGAGCGGTCCTTGTCGCGGCGCCGGTAAAACGACTGGATCAGCGAATTCTTCTGGCCCTCGGGCGCGAGGCCGAACGCGAAGTACAGCTTGTCCTTGATGATCGGGCCCGACAGCGTGAACACGCCCTGCCCCTCGTAGTCGCGGATCTCGGCCACGCGCAGGGCCTCGTCGGTCTGGGAGACGAAGCGCGGCAGCGCCACGCGCGGCGAGAAGCGCAGCAGCACGGTGCCGCGCCAGACGTTGCTGCCGCCGATCCGGCGCGCGCGCACCTGACCGCCCGAGCCGCCCCCGTACTCGGCGTCGTAGCCGGCCTCGAGGATCTCGATGCCCTCGATGAACTCCTGGACGATCGTCGCGGAGACGGTCCCGAAGGCCGGGCTGTTGACGTTCGCGCCGTCGACGAAGTACTTGGTCTCGGGCGACGGCTGGCCGCCGAGGCGCACGCCGCCGGCGTCCGTACCCGCGGTCGGCGACTGCTCGAGCAGCCCCGTCCAGTTGGTGTTGGTGCCGCCGGTCCCCATCTTCGCCGCCACATCCACATCGACGTGTATCCCGGAGGCCGCGTTGCGCTTGATCGGGGGATCGACGATGATCGTGATCACCGTCCCTTCCGGCGCCGCGACCTCGAAGGGGGCGCGGACCTTTTCGCCCGGCGCCACGTCGATCGGCTTGCTGACGTCGATGGCGCCGAGCAGGACCTGGACCGTGTACTTGCCCGGGGGCAGGTTAGGAAACGAGTACAGGCCGTTGGCGTTGGTCATCACCTCGCGCGCGCCCTGGAGGCACGCGCACTGGATCACGACGAGCGCGTCCTTGATCGTGCCACCGGACATCTTATCCTTCACGATCCCGGTGATGCTCGCGTCCGGGGCCGCCTGGGCGAAGTTCGGCGCCATCGCCACGACCGCGGCGGGGATCGTGACCAGCGGCCATGACAACGAATACGGGAGCAGAGAGCGCTTGATGTTCACTTGGAGATGCTCCTTGCCGGCACGCCGGCTACGGCGCCGCCTACGACACACGAGACAGAGGCTGGATATACGACTCCAGACAGTCTGCCCCGGGTCGCCGGGTCACGGACCGGGCGGCGATCGGACCGAAGCCTCTACCCCGGCGGCGCGACCGGAACGACCTCGTGGAACCTGCCGAGGTCCATCGTGCGCGAGCCGTCCGCGCCGATCGTGAAGATGTCGACGAACCTGTGGTCCCAGCGGATGTCTTGCCAGTGATAGGCGTGCCGCGCGTGCACCGTCTGGCCGGTGACCTCCTCCATGCCGAGCATCGAGACCACCAGCTCGAGGTTCGCGGCGGCCAGGGTCTCGGCCGTGACGCCGAAGAACGGGCTCTTCTCGTCGATGGGGTGGACCGCCAGCCATGACAGCGCAAACATGGCGCTGTGCGAGCGGACCAGCGTGATGTCGATCAGCCGCCGCATGCGCTCGCCCTCCTTCGTGGTCTCGTCGCGCAGCACGACCACGCTGAGCTGAGCCTCGACGATCTGCGTGCTGCGCTCATTGGCCAGGCGAAACATCAGGGTCGGCTTGCCGTCCCAGGTCGTCACCACCACCACCGCGGAGAAGCGCACCCGCGGGCGCGTGCGCGCGAACTTGGCGAAGATGAGCCCGGTCGCCATGGCGATGCCGAGCATGCCCAGCAGCGCCTCGACCGCGACCAGGATGTTCGCGAGGTCGGTGCTCGGCGTCATCTTGCCGTAGCCGATCGTCGCCATCGTCTGCACGCTGAAGTAGAAGTGATCGAGGAACGAGCCCGGCCTGGCGTTCTCGATCGCCCCCGCTTGACTCATGTACAGCGCCGCGAACAGCACGTTCGTCAGCGTATAGGTCGCCGCCACCAGCAGGCACAGCCACCCCCAGCGCATGCTGAGCAGGGTGTGATAGACGTCGCCGAGGCGCGGCCGCGGCATGCCCAGGCGCCGTACCTGCAGGCGCCCCTCGCTGTCGACGCTGCGCCGCCGCACCGGCTCGGCGTGGGGCGGCAGGCGTGGCTGGTGGTTTGCGCTGGGCGGGAACCGAACGGACACGGCCGCAGCTTAGCGAAGCCGGGCGCCGACCGCACCTGGCGCGTCAGATCGGGGTCAGGTCCTGGGCACGACGTGATAACAAGGGGTTCGAGCTGGTGCGAGGTCCGCCCAGCGTCGTCCACGGAGTGAAGCGATGCCCGAGAAACCCGAGTACGTGCCCCCGAAGGTCTGGAGCTGGAACAAGGACAACGGCGGAGCGTTCGCCGCCATCAACCGACCCATCGCGGGTCCGACCCACGACAAGGAGCTGCCGGTCGGGCGTCACCCGCTGCAGCTCTACTCGCTCGCCACGCCCAACGGCGTGAAGGTCACCGTGATGCTCGAGGAGCTGCTCGCGCTCGGGCACACCGGCGCGGAGTACGACGCGTGGCTGATCAAGATCAACGACGGCGACCAGTTCAGCAGCGGGTTCGTGGACGTGAACCCGAACTCCAAGATCCCCGCGCTCATGGATCGCAGCGGTGCGGAGCCGGTCCGCGTGTTCGAGTCCGGCGCCATCTTGCTGTACCTGGCCGAGAAGTTCGACGCGTTCCTGCCGCGCGGGGCCGCGCGCGCCGAGTGCCTGTCGTGGCTATTTTGGCAGATGGGCAGCGCGCCGTACCTCGGCGGCGGGTTCGGCCACTTCTACGCGTACGCGCCCGTCAAGATCGAGTACGCGATCGACCGCTTCGCCATGGAGGTGAAGCGCCAGCTCGACGTGCTCGACCGCCGCCTGGCCGACCACGAGTTCCTCGCCGGCAGCGAGTACACGATCGCCGACATCGCGACGTGGCCGTGGTACGGCGGCCTCGTCAAGGGCCAGATCTACGGCGCGGGTGAATTCCTGCAGGTGCAGGACTACAAGCACGTCCAGCGCTGGACCGATACGATCGCGGCCCGCCCCGCGGTGCAGCGCGGACGCATGGTCAACCGCCCGTTCGGCGACCCCGCCAGCCAGCTCCACGAGCGCCACGACGCCGCCGACTTCCTGACCAACACCCAGGACAAGCTGCGGGCGCAGCGCTGACCGCGACGACATCCGGCGCCCGGTTGTGATAGGGGGACGATCGGCGACGCCGCGGAGGTTCTCCGCGCAGTTCGTGAACACACACGTTGGTGCAGGCGTCATCGTTGCTCTGATTGCCGTCGTCGCAGGCGTCATCGTCGCTCTGATTGCCGTCGTCGCAGCAGCTGTTCACGCTGCAGTTCGCTTTGCAGGCCTTGCCACTACCCTGTTTCGGCGCCCGCTATGTAGCGTCGCTGACCAGGCAGCAGCTCAGCAGACCGCGTCGGCCTCGATCTCGATCAACATCGCCGGGTTGATCAGCGCCTTCACCTCGACCATCGTGGTCGCCGGTCGGTGCTCGCCGAAGAACTCCGCGTGTGCGCGGCCGAACTCCTCCCAGCGGCTGATATCGGTGACGAACATCCGCGTCCGCACCACCCGCGACCGGCCGATCCCGAACGCCGCGATCGCCTGCTCGATGAGCTCGAGGCAGCGCCGCGCCTGCGCAAACGCGTCGCCCGGCGCGTGCACCCCGGATCCCGTGGCGTCGATCGGCGCCGTACCTGTCACAAAGACCAGGTTGCCGGCCCGCAGCGCCCGGCAGTAGCCGACCCGCTGCTCCCACGGTGCTCGCGAATATACCCGCTCGAAATGCTCTTGCCCCACGCACGCACCCTACCAGGCCGGGCGCTGGCGCGCTCGAGGAAGTCGGAGCGGTCTCGAGGCGAGCGGTCGTGCATGCTCCGGGCCGGCGAGGATCTCGAATCGCGCTCGAGCGCGCCGGTCGACCGCGGCGCGGGCCCGGCTTGAAGGCGAAGGGGCCGCGTGTTAGCGTCCCCGGCTCGCTCGCGGCCCTGGCGGGCCGGGTCGAGCGGCATTGCGGGGGGCCATGATTGTGACTGCGATATCTTTCGACGATCTCGAGGCGGTCCGTGTCTGGAACTATTGGTTCGCGCACCGCGACATCTCGCGGTCTCCGGCGCCGGTCTGCGACCCCTTCACGGAGGACTACGTCTTCGACCAGGCGCTATGGTTTCGCGGCGGGCCCGAGGTCGACGCGGAGATCCGGCGGCACTTCGAGGCCCTGGCCCTGCGGGCCGCAGCCGGCGAGCTCGATCACTGGCGCGAGACCGTGCGCGGGTGCCTCGCCCTCGTGATCCTGCTCGATCAATTCCCGCGCCACATCCATCGTGGCACCGCCAGAGCCTTCATCCACGATCCGCTCGCGCTCGCGCTCGCCCGCCACGCGCTCACCCGCGGCCTCGACCGCCAGCTCGCGCCCGCGGAGTCGCTGTTCCTGTGGTTGCCGCTGGCGCACAGCGAGCAGCTGCCCGAGGTTCGCGAGGCGCTCGCGGGGGTCGGCGAGCTCGCCACCCGCTGCACGCGCGGGCAGCAGCGCATCGCCCGCTCGTGGCAGGTCAGCATCCGGAAGCACATCGACATGCTCGAGCGCTTCGGCCGATATCCGCGGCGCAACGCCGCGCTCGGGCGCGAGAGCACCGCGCTCGAGCTGGCGTTCCTCGAGCGCCCCGAGTTCAGCGCGATGTTCATGCGCTCGCCGAAGCCGCCCAGCGCAGCCCCGCCGTCGCCCGGCCCCGCTCCCGCGCCGCAAACGCAGCGCGAGCCGCGTCCAGACGCGCCGCAGCGGCCCAGGCTCAAGATCCTCGCGTTGCACGGATTGCGCCAGAACGGCGATTCATTCCGGGCCCGCACCCGCAAGCTGCGTCAGGCGCTCGAGGATATCGCGGAGTTCACATATGTGACGTCGCCGATGCAATATAGCCCGCAGGGCGATACTCGCGCCGCGACGCTCGATACGCTCGGGGAGATCCCCGAGTATGCGACGCAGCGGGTGTGGTGGCGCCCGTCGGAGGACAACCTCGTGTACGAGGGCTTCGACGGATCGGTCGTTTACCTCGAGGCGGTGTTTCGCGAGCAGGGACCGTTCGACGGCGTGATCGGCTTCTCCCAGGGCGGGACCCTGGCCGCGGTCCTGGCCGCGATGCTGCCGCATCCGACGATAGCGTTCAGGTTCGCGATCTGCATCTCATCGTTCCCGTCGCGCGCCCGGGCGCATGCGCGCCATGTCGAGCCCCAGAGCGTCAAGCTGCCGGCGCTGCACGTGCTCGGCCTCAATGACGTCCTGGTGCCCCCGGACCGCTCCATCAAGCTGTTCGAGGTCTTCGATCCCGCGACCTCGACGCTGGTGAAGCACAGCGGCGGCCACTTTGTCCCCGGCGCGTGGCCTTACACGGAGATCCACGCATTCGCGGCGCGATTCCTCGACCCGAACGCGGTGGCCCCAAAAGCGGCGACGACCACCGCCGCCGCCGCCGCGACGCCGGGCGTCTCACTGCTCGGCCTGGCCTGCGAGGCGCTGGGCGCCCCGTCCCTGATCCCGCCCGCGTTCGTCGACGTCGCGCTCGTGCAGAGCGTCGTGCACGAGATGGCCGCGCAGGAGCAGTGGCGCGAGCTGCAGGCGCTGGCCGTGCACGCCCATGCGATGCGCACCGCCGCCGACGGCGCAAGGCCCGAGGCGTCCGCGCTCGTGGCGGTACACGAGGAGATCGTCGATCTGTTCGCCCAGCGCCTCAAGGCCGACCTCGCCGCGGCGGCCGACCTCGAACGCGCCAAACCGGTCACCACCGAGCGCACGGCCCGACTGCTGCGGCTGTTCGCGGCCCATGGCGTGATAGCGAGGCAACCAGCCGGGACCACCGCGGCGTGGCCGTCGCAGTGCGCCCGCGAGGCGTCGCGGGTCGGCTCGCAGCCCGACAAGGCCTGCCGCCTGGCCCGCGACATCGCCGTCGAGGTGTTCGGCCACGAGGCGATGTCGACGTTCATCGCCGCCGCCGAGCAGGCGAACGCCGGGCGTGCCGGCGACACTTTGGAGGTCGCATCCGCCCATGCGCGCCGCCGCGCCCGCCAGGACTCCGACGCCGAGACCCTCGCCCGTCACCTCGCTTATCAGCGCTACGGCCAGGCGCTGTCGCTGATCACCGGCGTGCTCACCGAGATGGACCCGGAGCACGCCCGCGAGCAGCAGCGCAAGCTCCGGGCGGTCCGCGCGGACACACCGGAGCGGATCGCCGCGCGCCGCACCCTCCCGATCTCGTCGCAGGTCTCCGAGCCCGAGCCCGAGCCCGTGGTCCCGTGCTCGCTCGTCGATCTGGACCCGCTGCTCGGCCACCTGCGCGCCAACCTCGACGTCGACCGACAGACCGCGTTCAGCAAGGGCACCCTGACCACCGATGGCCGCCTCGACCTGTGCAAACAAGTGGTCGGCCCGGATGGCATCGGCCCGCTGCTCGGCGCGATGATGCACACCGACCGCGTCAAGCGGCTGCTGCTCGGCAACAATATCGTCGGTGACGACGGCGCGGCGGCGATCGCCGGGTTCCTGCGCGAGCGCCACGACTCGCCGCTCGATTGTTGGTACATCGCCGGCAACCGCATCGGCCCGCGCGGGATAATGCACGTGTGCGAGGCGCTGGCGACCGATACGCGGGTCACGTCGCTGTGGCTCAAGCGCAACCCGCTGAAGGCGGAGGGCATGGTGCCGATCGCCGGGCTCCTGCGGCGAAACACGACGCTCGAGGTGCTGGACCTCGTCAATTGCGGCCTGCTCGACGCCGGCCTCGAGACGGTGCTAGGCGCCCTGATGGGCCCGGGCGCCAACAAGACGCTGCGCCACCTGTACCTCGGGACCAATGGCATCACCGAACGGTCGGCGCCGCTGATCGCCCGCTTCCTGGCCGAGGACTGCGTGCTCGAGTCGTTCTACCTGTCGTGCAATCGCCTCGGCGACGAGGGCGTGGAAGCGGTGGCCCGCGGCCTGGCGGCGAACCACACGATCCAGCGGGTGTCGCTGGCCTCTAACTGCATCGGCCCGCGCGGCGCCGCCGCGCTCGCCGACGCGCTCGCCGAACACCCATCGATCGCCCTGCTCGATCTCGGCTTCACCAAGGCGACCGTCGCCGTCGGCGAGCTCGGCAACTTCATCGGCGACGCGGGGGCGCAGTCCCTGGCCCAGATGCTGCGCACCAACACCACGCTGCGCTCGCTCGATCTGCTGCACAATTACATCTCGCAGACCGGGGTCAATCACCTGCGCGAGGCGCTCAAGGTCAATCAGACGCTCGTGTGGCTGCAGCTGACCCAATTCGGCAAGATCCACAACGTGCCCGGCAAGGAGGAGCTGCGCGCGGCGCTCCAGCGCAACCGCGCGCAGGTACCGGACGAGCAGAGCGACCGCATCGAGAAGATCAACCTCCCCGATCACATCACCGAGATCTACAGCGTCTATCGCACGCACTCATGACCCGGCCGAGGGTAGCAGCGCGCATCACCCTGCTCTCCTCGCCCCACCAGCGACAAGAAGGGGCTGTACGCGCACCTTTGTCCGCCCGGCACGCGCCACACCGGCGAACTCACCGGCGCGATCGATCGCGTCGGAACTCAGCGAGCGTCGAGCGCCCGGTCCACGGCGGCGCGGAGCCAGCGTCCGAGCGCGACCTCCGGGACGGCAAAACGCGCGAGGAACACGTCGACGTCCAGCACGACGCCGTCGACCTCCACCGCGGTCACGTTGAGCCGACGGTTACTGCCTCCCGGCGCGAAGTGGACGCGCACCCGGGCCGGGGCACCGTTTGCGCGGGCCGCATCATCCGTCTCGGCCTCGATCCCCGTCGCCGCCGTCGCTACGCAGACCGGGGCGCCGCCTTTGCGACGCGCCATGAGCTCGCCGGTGCGCGAAACAGTGATGAAATGATTATCGGTCTTCACGGGGCCTCGGCGCCCGGTGAGACCTGAGACGAAAGGTCACTTCCCGCACTTCTCGACCTCATCCATCGACTTCGCGGCGAGTGCACAGTCGATCTCGGACCGCGCTCCCCTCTCCATACAGTCCTTGAGCAGGTCGGGCTTCATCTTGCCGGCGACGTCCCTGGTGATCTCGGCCGCAGGTCCTTCCTGGCCCAAACTCATCAGATCGGCAAAATGGTCGGCGAACTTGATGCATTCCTCCCGGCTCGGGAGCGTCGATGCGGGCATATGGCGCCACGGCTCGGGAAACAGCGCCCAGTGGCCATTGACATGGACAAGTCCGTCGTACTGATTTCCAGCGGTCTCACCCGGCCGAATGAACTTGAAGCGGTACCAGCTGAACCCCGGCCGGAGCGAGCCGAGCACCGGCTCATAGCCGGGGAAAACCTCCGACGCGGCGCGCAGTTCATCACTCGTCGCCGCGATCAAGCGTAGCTCGGTCTGACCATCCATCGCACCGATGGCGCGGGCGCTGGCCCAGGCAGCCTCGGAGCCCGCGCGAATGGCGTCGGCCGCGGGAGCCGTAAACACCGCGGCGTAGTCCTCCGGCCTCGGCTGTAGCGCCCTGCTGATCGTCAGGTCGCCCCCGGGCTTCATCAGGACCCGGGCGAGCTGCTCCGCGCCGTGAAAAGTACCGGGGAAGTCCTCGATTCGTGCTGGCCCGGCGGCGGCCGGTGGCGTGGCAGGGCCGCAGGCGAGCGGGAATGCGAGCGCCAGGGCGGCCAGCATATCAAAATCCAGACGGGGCTGAGGCATGGCGAGGAGCGACCCATGAGACCCGAGTTCGCGCGGTCCCGCAAGTCCCGGGCCGGGCATTCCGTTCGCGGCCTGTCCTGTGATAGACCAAGGGTGTGCGGGTCTTCCTCGACGACGAACGGATGCCGGACGGCGTGCCGGGCCTGCCGGACCCGGAGGACTGGGTGATCGTGCGCAGCGCCGCCGAGTGCATTGCGTTGCTGGAGACCCGCGAGGTCCTGGCGGTGAGCCTGGATCATGACCTCGGCGCGGATGTGCCGACGGGCTACGACGTCGCCTGCTGGCTCGAGCAGGCTCACGCCGAGGGCCGCCGAGTGCCGCCCCACCTGTACGTGCACACCGCCAACCCGGTCGGCCGCGCGCGTATCCTCGCCGCGCTGCGCGGACTCGCGGTCAAGGTGCTGACCGTCGGC
>NZ_JACCSO010000561.1 GCF_013812955.1 Nannocystis sp.
AACGTCGCCGGACCGTGCAACGAGGCGGACCACTACATGCTCCCGGTGATGCGGCGCCTGCCACGGATCCGTCGCCTCATCGAGCGCAAGAGCTACTTCGTTTTGCACGCCCCCAGGCAGGTCGGCAAGACCACCGCCCTGCTCGCCCTCGGCCGAGAGCTCACCGCCGCCGGCCACGACCTGGCCGTCCTCCTGTCCGTCGAGGTCGGGGCCGCCTTCCCCGACGACACCGACGCCGCGGAACTCGCCATCCTCGACGCCTGGCGTGACGCGGCGCGTGCTCGCCTGCCCGCCGACCTCCAGCCCCCGCCCTGGCCCGACGCCTCGCCCGGCCGCCGCATCGGCGCGGCGTTGAACGCCTGGGCCCGCGCCGCCTCGCGCCCCCTCGTCCTGTTCCTCGACGAGATCGCCGCCCTGCAGGGCCAGCCCCTCGTCTCGATCCTCCGCCAGCTCCGCGACGGCTATCCCAACCGCCCCAACGACTTCCCCTGGGCCCTCGCCCTCGTCGGGCTCCGCGACGTCCGCGATTACAAAGCTGACCCTTCGGCCAGCTCCTCACAAAGCGCCAGCCCCTTCAACATCAAAGAGGCCTCGCTCACCCTCCGCAACTTCACCGCTGACGAAGTGAGCGAGCTCTACGCCCAGCACACCGCCGACACCGGCCAGGTCTTCACGCTCGAAGCCTCGCGCCGCGCCTTCGAGCTCAGCGGCGGCCACCCCTGGCTGGTCAACGCCCTCGCCAAGGAGGTCGTCGAGGAGCTGGTCGAGGACCCCTCCAAGCCGATCACCGAGGCCAACATCGACGCCGCCAAGGAGATCCTGATCCGGCGCCAGGACACCCACCTCGACAGCCTCGCCGAGCGTCTTCGTGAGCCCCGCGTGCGCCGCATCATCGAGCCGATCCTCGCCGGCGAGGCCCTCCCCGCCGTGCCCGAGGACGACCTGCGCTACGTCCAGGACCTCGGACTCGTGCGCGCCGAGGGCGGCGCCGGGCTGGTGATCGCCAACCCGATCTACCGCGAGGTCATCCCCCGCTCCCTCGCCAGCGTCGCCATCGCCTCGCTCCCCCACATTCAACCGACCTGGCTCGGCGCCGACGGCAAGCTCGACGAGACGCGCCTATTGTCCGCCTTCCTCGCGTTCTGGCGCCAGCACGGTGAGCCCCTCATCGCCTCGGCCCCGTACCATGAGGTCGCTCCGCACCTGGTCCTGATGGCCTTCCTCCACCGCGTCGTCAACGGCGGCGGCAGCATCGAGCGCGAGTACGCGATCGGCTCCGGCCGCATGGACCTGCTCGTCCGCTACCGTGGTCACGCCGTCGCCATCGAGCTCAAGGTATGGCGGGACCACGAGCCCGACCCGCTCGCCGAAGGCCTCATTCAGCTGGACCGTTACCTCGCCGGCCTCGCCCTCGACCGCGGCTGGCTCGTCGTGTTCGACCGCCGCAGCGCAGCACCTCGTGTGGCCGATCGTACCTCCTCCGCCGAGACCACCTCCCCCGGCGGCCGACGCATCACGGTGATCCGGGCCTGAAAGCGCGGTCGCGGGCCTGCTGCTGCCGATCGAGGTCGGCCCGGATCCGGGTGGCGAGCGAGGCGATCACGACACCGACCACCGACGCGTCGTCGTCGTCATCCTCATCATCCTCGACCGGTACGAGCACGACCACCACCGGCAGCGACGACGGCCTCGAACAGTACGGCCCGTGTACCAGCGACGACGAGTGCTTCAACGGGCTCTGCGTGCAATCGGAGGGCGCTGCGATCTGCGGCCCGCAGTGCCCCGAATACGGACCCGGGCCGGCCGCAGGCCGCTGTCCGGAGGGCGCAGTGCAGCACCAGACAATCTGCTCGTGGACCGATCAGGTGCCCGGTGCCTGCCTGATCATGTGCGAGGACACGGCGGGTTGCCCCGACCCCGGCATGGTCTGCGTGACCTGCCCGGAGCCGTTCTTGTCTGCCTGTGAGAACCTCTGGTACTTCACCATCGGCAAGGGCCCCAACATCTGCGCGTGGCCGGGGGTGTGACGCCGCTCAGCTCGTTGGCTGCGCGCGCTCGCTGCGCGCCTACCATGAGCCCGGGGCTGTGGACCCCCGTCTACACGTGTTGGTCGATGAGCACCGGATTGCCGTCCGGATCGACCAGCACCATGCTCGCGGGCCCTGTGCTGCGCTCGTCGGCCTCGTTCATGAGCTTCACCCCCTGCGACTTGAGCCGGCGCTGGTGCTCGCGCACGTCGGTGAACGCCTCGACTGCCTGAGCCTGGGCGTCCCATCCCGGGTTGAAGGTCAGCATGTTGCGCTCGAACATTCCCTGAAACAGCCCGATCGTGGTCGTGCCGTTGCGAAGGATCAGCCAGTTTCGCGCGGGCTCGCCGCCGACGACCGCAAAATCGAGTTTCTCGTAAAAATCCCGGGATGCCTGCAGGTCTTTCACGGCCAGGCTGACCGAGAAGGCGCCGAGTGTCGTGGGTTGTTTCGTCATGTCGGGGGAGGCTACGATGCGATCGCCGTGTCCGACTTGCCAAATCTTGCGAACTTCGACTACGTCGATCGCGTCAATCGGGCTATCGACTACATCACCGGGAACCTCGGGCAACCCTTACGGCTCGCGGAGGTGGCGCGGGCCGCTTGTTTCTCGCCCTATCACTTCCACCGGATCTTTCGCGCCCTGATGGGGGAGACGCTGGCGGCCTTCGTGAAGCGCGTCCGCCTGGAGCGCTCGGTGTACCTGCTGTCTCACCGGGAGGGGGCGAGGCTCACCGACGTCGCCCTCGCCTGCGGCTTCTCGTCGAGCTCCGACTTCGCCCGTTGTTTTCGCGGCCACTACGGCGTGCCGCCGCGACAATTCGACGTCGAGGGCTTCCGGCGCGCGCGCAGGGAGGCGATGCAGACATCCCTCACCCCACCCGAGGAGCGCCATCGGCTCGAGCGCTTGCCCGTCGGTAAAAATCCCGACGGCTTCGTGGTCACATTACGCACCCTTCCAGCCCGCCGCGTGGCGTACATTCGCGTGCACGACCCTTACGCGGGCGACCACGTCCCGCAGGCGTTCGCGCGATTGCTCGCCTGGGCCGAGGCTCGCGGTCTGGCCGACGGCCAATGGCTCGGATATCAGTGGGACGAGCCCGAGATCGTCGCACTCGATAAATGTCGCTACGACGTGGCCCTCGAGATCCCCGAAGCCACGCTCGCCGAGGGAGAAGTGAGCATCACGACCTTCGCGCCGTCGTTGATCGCCGAGATCGACATCGCCGGCTCCATCGACCTCGAGCTGCGCGCGCTCGACTGGCTCTACCTCACCTGGCTGCCGAGCAGTGGTTACGCGCCCGCCCACCAGCCCGGGTTCGAGGCCTGGAATGGTCGCCCCTTCGCTCACGGCACGGAGCACTTCGAGTGTCGCGTCCAGCTCCCGCTCGTCGATGCCAGCGCTCCCCTGTGAGCCGCGTGCCTCCCCGTGCAGCCCGGAGGACCGTGAACTCAGCCCAGGGTCGGAGGGCCGGGAAGTGGCGACCTTCAGGCGGTCCCCTCGGCGAAGGCGATCGGGGCCAGACAGCCGTCGGGGATCGCAAAGGCGTCGACCAGGTCGAGGGCCGCGCCCTTGACCTCGTCGCACAGGGCCTCGACCTGCTTGCGCACCGCGCGGGCCTTCCATGGGTCGACGTAGCCGTCCTCGACGAACCAGCTCATGTCCGCCGCGAGCCGCGACAGGGCGTGGAGGTCGCACAGACGGTCCAGCCAGATCGCCAGCGCCGGGTCCGAACACGCCCGCACGCCCGCGTCGAACGACTCCAGCACCACCCGCTCGATGTGCGCGTGCGCCAGCGCGACCAGGTGCTCCTGCACCGCCATCACGGCGTGGTGTCCGTCGGCGCCGGCGTCCAGCCGCTTCTTCATCCGCCGCGCCGCCGTCTGGAGCAGGCGCTGCTCGCGGTAGCGAAGCGCGGCGAGCTGGAACTCGCGGTCGCGCAGGTGGGCGGCGTCCGTCATGCGCGTGGCCACCGGGTTCTTCTCGCGCAGCACGGTCGCGGCCTGGCGCGCGAGGTGGCGCAGGATGCCGATGAAGCGGCCGTCCGCGAACTGCCGGTGGAACGAGGTCAAGAGGCTCCGGGCGACCAGCTGCATGAGCACGGTGTTGTCGCCCTCGAAGGTGGTGAAGATGTCGGCGTCCGCGAGCAGCGTGGGGATGCGATTGACGGCGAGGTAGCCCTGTCCGCCGCAGCACTCGCGGCAGTCCTGCAGGGTGCGGGTGACATGCCAGCTGGCGTAAGCCTTGAGTCCGGCGGCGAAGCTCTCGACCTCGCGCTCGCCGGGCTTCGCGGTCACGTAGGCGGTCTGGAGGGCCCGGGCCGCGAAGTGCAGGGCATACGTGGTGGCGAGCGCGGGCAGCAGGCGCCGCTGGTGCGTGGGGTAGTCGAGGATCGGCGTCTCGGGGGCGCCGGGCGGGCCGAATTGGCGTCGGATGGTCGCGTAGCGGATCGCGATCGTCAGGCCGACCTTGGCCACGCTGACGGCCGCGCTGGCGATCGAGACCCGACCCGCGACCAGCGTGCCGAGCATCGTAAAGAAGCGCCGCGAGGGGCTGGCGATCGCGCTCTCGTAGCGGCCGTCGGCGTGCACCGTGGCGAAGCGGTCGAGCATCGCGTCGCGCGGGACCCGGACCCCGCGAAACCACAGGCGGCCGTTGTCGACGCCGTTGAGGCCCATCTTGGCGCCCACGTCCTCGCTGCGCACGCCCGGCACCAGCGCCCCGGACTCGTCGCGGATCGGGACCAGGAAGGCGTGCACACCGTGGACCTCGCCGGCGACCTCGAGCTGGGCGAACACCGTGGCCATGCGCGCGTAGGTGGCCGCGCCGCCGATCCAGTCCTTACGCGCCGCGTCGTGCGGGGTGTCGATGACGAATTCCTCGGTGGCGGGGTCGTAGCGGGCCGTGGTCTCGAGGTCGGCGACGTTCGAGCCGTGGCCGGTCTCGCTCATGGCGAAGCAGCCGATCAGCGCCAGGCTGGCGACGGCCGGCAAGTATCTCTGGCGCTGGCGCTCGTTGCCGAGGTGAAGGATGCTGCCGCCGAACAGACCGAACTGGACCCCGGCCTTGATCAGCAGGCTGAGGTCGCCGAGCGCCAGCGCCTCGAAGCGGGCCATGAAGGCGCCGAGGTCGGGGGCCTCGCTCGTCACGCCGGGGAACGCGGACCGGCCGAAGCCAGCGGCGGCGAGCTCGCGCAACCACTTGTGACCCAGCGCGCGCAGCTCGGGCGTGGCCAGGTCATACGGTGGTGGATGGCCGGCGAGGAACTCGCGCGTGTCGTCGCGGACGGCCGCCTGGGGGCCGTCGAGCAGGCGGCGCAGGGCGTCGATGTCGAGGGCCCGGGTCCGCGGGGTCGCGGGGGCCGGCGGCGGCGCGGTCGGCAGGACCTCGGCGAGCGGCGTGTCGACCAGGCCGAGCGCCTCCGCGACGACATCGAGTGCGAGTCGCGTCGATGACCGGGCGGTGTCGTCGGCGATCGCCACGCCGAGGTCTGCAAGCGTGTGGATCTGTCCCCGGTCGACCGTCGCCGCGGCGCCGCCAGCCAAGCTCACGGCCCGCTGCAGCTCGGCGAGCCAGGTCTCCAGCGTGGACGGCGAGGGCGGGCTCTTCGGGTCGAGCCAGGCCAGCAACGCGACGAGGGCGGCCGGCGCGACCGTGCTCTGCTCGGCGAGCTTGTGATGCAGCCTGATGAGCTCGTCCTCACCGAGCTCGCCGTCGGCCCAGGCGACGTAGAGCAGCGGCAAGAACGGCCACAGCTGTGGGTCCTGCGAGATCGGCGGGCGCGGGTCGAGCATGCCCAGGCTTCGTAGCACCGACTCGCGCGCGAGGCACCGTCGGTGGCGCGGTCAGGGGGCGTCCGTCAATGCAAACCGCCCGTCCACGCAGGCCGAGGCCTTGCCGGAGAGCACGTCCACGAGGCGGGCCGAGAGCGTCCCGACCAGGCGCCCGCCGTCGGACGCGTCCTCGGTGAATCGAATGACGCAGCTCGAGCCGGCGGCCTGACCGTTCGCCAGGCCGAGCGCCCCGCCGTTCACCGAAAAGCCCTCGGGGTCGGAGCACGTGTACGTCCCCGCCTTGATGCCGTCGGGGAAAGGTGAGATCGCACTGAAGCTCAGGCTCCCGGTCAGGTTGGACGCGTAGAGCGCGACGCTCAGGTAACTATTGAAGAAGTAGGCGCCGCCCGCCGGGGGCAATGAGACGTACTCGGTCCCGTCGATGACCCATTGGAAGTACTCGTCGGTGCCGGGATCGGAGTAGGCAGGCGGCGCGCCACAGAGCGAGTCGCCGTCGACGCCCGTGGTGGCGGTGGTAGAGCCGGTGGTAGAGCCGGTGGTGACGTCGGTGGCGCCTCCGGTCGTGCCGTCGGTCGTGCCAGCGGTGACGCCGTCGGTATCGGTGGCACCGTCGGTCTCCCCATCCTTGCCGGCGCCGGGGCAGGCGGCCAGCGCGAACAGGACGAGCGTGAGGTGTTGCTTCGAAACGCGCATATGGACCGATTATACCGGTCGCTCGACGCCAGCGAAGCAACGTTCACGCTGCGCTCGCTCGCGCGCCTGCCATCGCCTCGCTCCCCCACCCCTCGCCCGATGGCCGACGCATCGCGGTGATTCGGGCCTGAACCGTCATACGATTCTTCGCCGACTCCGCCGCGGCGACTAGTATGAGCAATGCCTCCCACACGACTTCGGCCGGCGGCCACGGTGACCTGGAGGGCAGTGTGCGCCATGTCAAAGTGCGCCGAGCGCGGCCCGGGCGAACCGCGAAATCAAGGACAGAGCGGCACGCGCGCGCTGCCGGAAGCCTCGCCGTGCCCGCCCGATCGGTGCGTTGACAGCGACCGTGTGCAAGGCGCGATGACGAACCCCCGCCGACAGTCGGGCCGGCACGGCCGCTGGATCTTTTTTATTGGGCTGCACGCACGGCTGCGGGTGCAATTGTGGCGCGGATTTGCCACCCTGTCGCACACGCCGCGAGGACCACATCCATGAAGCGCCATTTCTCCATGATCCGCGAGTTTCACCTGGCCGACTGGTTCACGCTGGCGAACGCCTTCTGTGGCACCGGCGCCATCTTCGCCGCCATGCACTTCCTGCAGGACGGGCGCCAGGCCGACCTGCTGCGCGGCATGGCCCTGATCCCGCTGGCCTTCCTGTTCGACGCGCTCGACGGACGCGTCGCCCGCTGGCGGCACAAGGCGTCCACCCTCGGTCGCGAGCTGGACTCGCTGTCGGACGTGATCTCCTTTGGTGTGGCACCGGCGGCGCTGGCCTATGCCTGCGGCATGCAGGGTGGCTGGGACTGGGTGGTGCTGTCGTATTTCGTGTGCTGCGGGGTGAGCCGGCTGGCGCGCTACAACGTCACCGCGGAGGCGCTGTCCGGCGACGAGGGCAAGGTCCGCTACTTCGAGGGCACGCCGATCCCGACCAGCCTGGTGCTGGTGGTCGTGCTGGCGCTCGCCACCTGGAACGGCCACATCGGCGAAGATCTGTGGTTCGGCGCGATCGATCTGGGCTGGCAGCTGCATCCGCTGGTGCTGTTGTTCGCGCTGTCGGGCTCGCTGATGATCAGCAAGACCCTGCGTATTCCCAAGCCCTGAGCGCGCTACTGCCGGGAGCGCTGGTAGGTGTTGCCGCGTCGAGGACCCAGTGGCGGGGGCCGTTCAGGATCGCGACGTCGGCCATCGCCTCGGCCTTGACCGCGCCGGCGTCGACCGCCGCCCAGAGGTCCTGCGGACAGTCGTCGAGGCCGACCGTGGACCATCGCAGGCCGGGGCGAGGGCGAGGAGGGAAAGCAAGAGCCCGAGGTGGATGGCGTGATGGGTCACCCGATGGGTGTAGCGGCCAAATGTTGAGAGGCTGTGGAGCCCCCTCAGCGCAGATACTCGGGGGCCTCGCGGGCGACGCCGAGCTGCAGCGTCAGGCCGGCGATCTCGCCGAGCTCCATCAGGTCCTCGAGCAGGCGCATCTCGTTGTAGTAGCGCCGTTCGGGGTCCTTCTGATGCAGGCGTTCGATCACGTCGTAGAGCAGCGACGGCGCGTCGACGCCGACGGACTCGAGCGGCGCGGGATCCTCGGACAGGATGTAATGCATGCCGGCGTAGAAGTTCGTGAAGTCGAACGCGGGGACGCCGGTCATCATCTCGTACCACAGGCTGGCGAGCGAGAACTGGTCGGCGCGGTAGTCGATGCGGGCCCCGCGAAAGCTCTCCGGGGCGAGGTAGCGCGGCGAGCCGATGAAGGTCCCGGGGACCGTCAGCTCGGAGTTGGCGAGCTTGGCGATCCCGAAGTCGAGGATCTTCACCACGTCGCCGTCCTGGACGATGACGTTGGCCGGCTTCACGTCGCGATGGATGACCTGGTTGCGGTGCGCGAACTCGAGGGCGTCGGCGAGCTGGAACGTGATGCCGACCGCCCGCTGCCACGGCAACCTGCCGGCTGCGGCGATCACCGCGCCGAGCGGCGGCCCCGACAGATACTCCATCGCCAGGTAGACCGGGCCCCTCGGCTCGGCCGAATAGTCGTACACGGTGACGATGTTCGGATGGCACAGCATGCCCGCCGCCTGGGCCTCGCAGGCGAAGCGCTGCAGCAGCTCCTCCTGCCCGTGCGCGTCGGACTCCGGGACCACGACCTTGACCGCGCAGGTGCGCCCGAGCATCGGGTCGAAGCACTTGTAGATCGTGCCCATGCCGCCCGCGCCGATCTTGCTCAGCACCTGATAGCGGCCGATGTTGGTCGGCAGATCGTGGCCTGGGGCGTTGCGGACCAGCGTCGACCTGCCCCCCGCCTTGTCATGCCTGTCATGCCTGTCATGCCTGTCATGCTTGTCATGCCGGTCATGCCGGTCATGCTTGTCATGCCGGTCATGCTTGTCATGCCGGTCATGCTTGTCATGCCTGTCATGTACGCGGGCGATCACGCCGATCGACGTCGAGTTCGCCGGGTCCGGCTCGCTGGCGCGGTCGCGGCGGGCCTGCATCACGGCTCGAACCTCGGCGATCAGCTGGTCGGGGTCGACCGGCTTGACGAGGTAGTTGACCGCACCGAGCCGCATGGCCTCGACCGCCCGGCCGATCTGGCTGTCCCCGGAGAGCATCAGCACGTCCGGGCCGGCGCCGTCGCGCTCGATCGCCTGCAGCCGGATCGCCTGGATCATCTCGAGGCCGCCGATGTGTGGCATGTTGACGTCGGTGATGATGAGGTCGAAGGACCTGGCGCGCGCCTTCTCGATGCCCTCGGCGCCGTCGGCCCCCGTCTCGACGGTGTACCCGAACTGCTCGAGGTACTCGCGCATCGTCTCACGCGTGTCCTCGTGATCCTCGACGAGGAGCATCATGCCTGTATCTCGTTCGCGCTCGTCCACAGTCCCGTCTAGAACCCATATCGGACCGCGGCCGATCCGACAAGGGTGCACGCTGTGTGAGCCCGTGCAGACCCGACCGCGAGGCCGCCCGATTTTTCCGCCTGTCGGGGAGCGTTTTGGTCCGCGGCCCCAGTTTTTCGCCCGGCGAGACCAGGGTTCGTACCCGTTTGTCTGGCCGCGCCAGCAGGTCAGGAGCGACCCTGACCGGCCGCGTCGTGGACCCTCGACCGGGCTAGGCTCGAGGTCCTCAATCGTAGCCCGTGGATCTCCGCCGGCGCGGGCCGCGATCTCGCTCGTGAGAGCCACTGGCGCGAATTGTCGGCCACCGTCGAGGCGGCGCATATCACGCATTTCGCCGTCGACGTCGGTGGAGGTCAGGGGACGCCAGTGGACGCCAGTGGCTGGCAACGGCGCGTGAACGCGATATCCGGAATCAGAACTGCTTCGCCTCGCGCAGGTCGGGGTTGTCCCACACGATCAGCGCCGCCCACGAGTCGATCGCCTCGTCCCTGAGATAATTTTCCAGCGGGGTCACGGCGCGAAAGCCATTGTGCAGCTGGAAGCTCAGGGTAGGGTCGTACAGCTCGCCCCCCACCACGCGGTCGATGTATTCGGCCGCGCTCATCACGTGCTTGTGCGCCGCGAAGCCGGGGATGCTCGCGCCCGCGAGGATGCCGCGCTTGCCGTGACGGCGCACGAGGTCCTTGCGCAATTCGTAGAGCATGCGACCGATGCCGCGGCGCCGGTGGTCGGGGTGCACCGCCATGTCCGTGCCATAGTACCAGGCGCCGTCCGGCCGATGATTGCCGCACTGATGGGCCCCGGTGATGCTGATGATGCTGTGCTGCGGCCGGCTGAAGTCGAAGTCGAGGAAGATGCCCGCGGCTTGCCCGACCACCTGTTCGCCGTCGAGGACCACGAAGAAGCCCTCGGGGAAGATCTGCGACGACGCGACCACGTCCTCGACGTCGATCAGCTGCGCGGGGTCGGCGTGCGGGAAGCACAGCCGCTCGAGCGCCCCGCAAGCCGGCGCCAGCGCCTCCGTCACCTGAACGACCCGCAGTCCGCTCATTCCAGTCCCCCGAAGTAGCGGGTCTTGAGCTCGACGTACTCGTGCACGCCCTCGAGGCCGGACTCCCGACCCAGACCGGACTGCTTGAACCCGCCGAAGGGCGCCTCCGCGGTCACGGGGTACCAGTCGTTGACGCCGATCATCCCGAACTCGAGCTGCTCCGAGACCTGCATCGCCGTGCCCAGGTCCCGGGTCCACAGATACGCCGCCAGGCCGTACTCGGTCGCGTTGGCGAGCGCCAGCGCCTCCTCCGTGGTCGCAAACGGTACGACCGGCGTGACCGGCCCGAACACCTCCTCGTGCAGGATGGGCGCGTCCGCGGGCACGTCGCGCAGCAGCGTCGGCGCATAGAAGAAGCCCGGACCCGGCATCGGGTGGCCGCCGGCGACCGGCACCGCGCCCGCGGCCACCGAGCGGCGCACGATGTCGTGCACGCGCGCGCGCTGGCCCTCGTGGATCAGCGGCCCGACGGTCGAGGCCGGGTCGAGGCCGGGCCCGACCACCTCCTCGCGGATGGCCGCGGTCATCGCGGCGATGAAGCGCTCGTGGATCGACGCATGTACGTAGAATCGCTGCGGCGTGATGCACACCTGCCCACAATTGCGGTGACGCGCTGTCACGGCGGTGCGCGCGAGCGCCTCGATATCACCGACGTCGGGGAATACCAGCACCGGCGCGTTGCCGCCGAGCTCGAGCGCGAGCCGCGTGACCGTGCGCGCCGCGCCTTCCATCAACAACTTCCCGACCCGGGTCGAGCCGGTGAACGCGATCTTGCGGCAGCGCGGATCGTCGAGCATGACCTGGCCCATCGCGTGCGCCTCGCCGGTCACCACGTTGAGCACCCCCGGCGGCAGCCCGGCGTCGTGCAGGGCGCGCGCATAGTCGAGGGCGGTGCGCGGCGTGTACTCCGAGGGCCGGACGACGGCGCAGCAGCCCGCGGCGAGCGCCGAGGCGACCGCCCGGTTGACGTTGTAGATCGGGAAATTCCAGGCCGTGATCACGCCGACGACCCCGAGCGGCTGCCAGGTGACGTCGATCCTTCGCCCCGGAGCTCGCGCGGGGATCCATCGCCCGCCGAGGCGACGCGCCTCCTCGGCCGCGTAGCGGAGATAGTTCGGCGCCCCTGCCCACTCCGCGCGCGCCTGCGCCAGCGGCTTGCCGGACTCCTCGGCGGTGCGTCGCGCATAGGTCTCGACCCGGTCGCGGATCAACTCGGCCGCGCGCTCGAGCAGCGCGCCCCGCTCGAAGACGTTGCGTCGCGCCCACGCCGGCCACGCGCCGGCTGCGGCGTCGAGC
>NZ_JACCSO010000565.1 GCF_013812955.1 Nannocystis sp.
CAGCCGGCCCGGCTACGGCGGCGCGACCAACCTCGGCCTGCTGCTCGGCCTGCCCGGCCTACTCAGCGTGCTGCCGCTGCTGGCCCTGTGGTGGTGGACCTGGCAGCAGCTGCGCCCACAACTGCGCGCAGCATGATCGCGCGCCGCGACCCGCCCACTCAGGCCACGAAGGACCAGGCGGCCCGGACCACCACGGTCGTCACCACCAGCGCCACGGTCGCGCGCACCGCGAGGGCCGGCCAGAGCGCGGCCGCACGAGCCCACCTTCGCCACGAGCCGGTTCGCCACGAGCCGGCATTGCCGAGCGCCAACGTGTCGAGGTCGGGCGCAGTGACGCCCGCCGAGCTGCTCTCCATCGAGCTGCTCTCCATCGAACGAGACCCATCAGCCACCCGCGAGACCTCGGTCTGCGACAGCGCGGCCGAGTCCTCGGGCCGGACCTCGTACGGGGCCCCGCCCCAGGACAGCGGGTCGCGCGGGAGCGGCGAGCTGCGCAGCGAGCTGTGTTCGGCGGCCTCGAGCTCGGCGAGCAGCGCCTGCGCGTTCGCGTGCCGCTGCTCCGGGTCCTGCGCGAGCGCCTTGAGCACCACGGCCTCGAAGTCGGGCGAGATCTCGAGCGTCGGGATGGCCCGCCGCATCGGGAACGGCGCCAGCCGGGTCATCCCGCCGCTCTCGCCGAAGCCGGACAAGCTCGGTCCGCTGTCGCCCGCCGCGCTGTACAGCCGGGCCGCCGGGTACGGCATCTTGTTGGTGAGCAGGCGGTACATCAGCACGCCGAGCGCATAGATGTCGACGCGATGGTCGAAGCTGCCGCCGCTCAGCAGCTCCGCCGCCATGTAACCGGGCGTGCCGAGCCGCGGGCTCGACTTGCGGCGGCTGCCCGACTCCGCGGGGTCCGGGTCCGGGCCCGGCTCCGGCGTACACTTGCCGGTCCGCTCGCAGGCGAAGCTGGCGACCCCGAAGTCGAGCACCTTAATGAAGTCCTGCGTGTCTCCGCGATGGATGCGAAAGCAGTTCGCGGGCTTGATGTCACAGTGCACGATGCCCTGCGCGTGCGCGGCGATCAGCGCCCCGCAGATCTGCTTGGCGATCGCCAGCACCCGGGTCCAGCGCAGCGGGCCGTCCTGCTCGAGCGTCGTCGCCAGGTCCTCGCCCTCGAGCTGCTCCATTGCGAAATAGACCACCGGCTCACCGTCCGCCGGCGTATCGCGGCCGAAGTCGGTGACATCGATGATGTGGTCGTGGCGCAGCCGCGAGGCCGCGCGCGCCTCCTGCAGGAAGCGCCTCGCGGTCGCGTCGCAGCGGGCTTGTGTCAGCACCTTGACCGCGACGCGCTTCTCAATGGCGATGTGCTCCGCCGCATAGACGGTCGCCATGCCGCCGAATCCAAGCGGCCTCAGCAGCCGATATCGCTCGCCCAGCACCCTGCCCGACAGATCGCCGTGCTCGCCGGCCGACGCGGCAGCCGCCGCGGATCGAGGCGCGGGCGCGTCCAACTCGCGAGGCACCTCGCGAGGCACCTCGCGACGAAAATCGCGACAAAAATCGCCAGGCTGGGTCAGGGGGGCTGACATGACGAAGCTGCGGCGGGGGGGCGCCGTGCTTCACAATAGCTTCAATGCGGCCCCGCGATCAATGCCCAAATCAATGCCGACGTTTCGTCGCCGCGTCGCCGCCGAGTTTCGTGTAGCCGCAATGACCTGCGAGCACACCCGAGTTATCCACAGCTTTCCCGCATGGGATCCAGCCGCGAGCCTCGTCCTCCACACCTGGGGATCCCCAGGCGCCGCACCTGGATCCAGGACCGCGTCGCCCGAGATCCATCAACGCGGACGGCTGTCCGAGTCCGACACCGGATGCGCTGGCTCATCGGATACGAACTCGATCATCACGTCCCGGGCCGCACCACACCCCTCCGGGCCGGTGATTCGCCCGTTCGTGGTGCGCTCGCAAAACCTCACCCGACCATCGGCGTGAACCACCAGCGCCGTCGAGCTGCAGGTCCCATACACCGGTCCGTCGATGAACAGCGGCGACAGCAGGCGCTCCATCACCAGCCCCACCCCCGTGTCCGGCAGCTCGGCGTCCTCTGCCACCGTCTCGTCGGCCAGCAACGCCAGCAGGTTCGCTGTCGTTATCGCCCCCGTGCGCGCCAGCTCGCCCAGCCGCTGCCGGCCGCGCGACACCTTCGGCCACGGCGTATCGAGCCCGGCATTGCTCACGCCGTGCACACCCGGCGCCAGCGGGCGGGGTTCACCGGACCGATTGCCCAGGTACCACAGCGACGCCATGTCGCCGGCCACCAGATTGAACCCGGCATAGGCCGCCGGATCGAGGTCGGCGAGATAGGCCCCCGGAGCCGTTGTACCGCCCAGGAAGTCGACGACGAGGCGGCCGCGAGACGGGGCCCCGGGTGGGGGCGCCACACCCGGCTCGCGGACGTTGGTGAGCGCGGCGAAGCGGCCCTGCCGGGTCACGCCGAGCCAGGTACCGCCAGCCTGGAGGTCGCGCCCGGCGAGCAGCTGCGGGGCCTCGGGCCAAAAGTGCGCGGCCGCGGTCGGTCGCGCGCGAAATTCATCGCGGTTGGCCGCGACGATCAACGGCCGCGCGGGATCGACCTGCCAGGCGAGCAACAGCGTGCACATCCCGGCCCCCGACCACGCACCTAAACGCCCCCGGTGGGCAGCTGGACCGCCCCGGCGGCCAGCGCCCGGTCGTCCCCGGCGGCCAGCGCCTGGACCCCGCGGCGCGTATACACGCGGATCATTTCGCGCCTGTAGGCCGCCTCGTAGGGCACGTTCTCGAGCGGCTTGCACTGGGCGTACGCCGCCTCGCTGACGATGCGGGCCACCGCCGGGTCCGACAGCTGCTTGCCGACCGCGTCCTCGAGCCGAGTCACGGTGCGGGGCTTCGCGCCGAGCACCCCCGCGACGACCTTGAGGCCGGTGACCTGCGCGTGCGGGCCCTCGTCGCTGACATCGAAGCGCAGCGCCACGCTCAGCAGCGGGAAGTCGAAGCTCTTGCGCACCGACCACTTGACGTACTTGGTGCGCCTCGGACCCGTCGGC
>NZ_JACCSO010000577.1 GCF_013812955.1 Nannocystis sp.
CCGCCGATGCGCACGCCGGTCGGATGGGCGCCGCCGGTGCCGAAGGGCGAGGTGCCGCCGGTGCCGACCCAGTGGCTGCCGCCGTCGTGGCGCTCCTTCTGGGTGGCGAGGCGGTCGGCGAGCTCGCGGCGCAGGGCCTCGAGGTCGAGGCCGGCGAGCGCGGCCCGCAGCTCGGGGTCGAGGTCGAGCGCCTTGGGGTCCTTGAGCCACTCTTCGAGCGCTTTGAGCAGGTCGCGGGCGTCGGCCGCGGCGCCGCGGAAGTTCTCCGCGAAGACGCGGTCGAACTCGTCGTAGTGCGACTCGCTCTGGATCAGGATGCAGCGCGCGACCTGGTAGAAGCCGTCCAGGGTGTCGCCGTGCAGGCCGCGGGCGAGCGCCTCGACCAGCGCGAGCCAGGTGTGCGTCGTCACCGGCACGCCGCGGGCGCGCAGCTTGTAAAAGAAGTCGAGGAACATCAGTGCCCCGTGCGCCCGCCGCTCTTGTTGGGGGTGGCAGAGAAGCGGCGCGACGCGGTGTCGATGTCCTGCTCCTTCTTCAAGAGGGTGCCGACGAAGGGCAGGCCGGAGCCGAGCAGCTTGGCGGGGTCCATGCCGCTGTGGCGCAGGGCCGAGACCCAGTCGATCAGCTCGCTGGTGCTCGGGGGTTTGCGCAGGCCGTCGACGGCGCGCAGCGCGTAGAAGGCCTCGAGCGCGCTGGCGAGCAGGCGCTCCTCGGCGTCGGCGTGGTGCACGCGGACGATGCGGCTCATCAGCGCGCGGTCGGGGAACTCGATCCAGTGGAACACGCAGCGGCGCAGGAACGCGTCCGGCAGCTCCTTCTCGTTGTTGCTGGTGATGATCACGATCGGCCGGTGTTTGGCCTCCACGGTCTCACCGGTCTCGGCGACGGTGAAGCTCATGGTGTCGAGCTCGTGCAGCAGGTCGTTCGGGAACTCGAGGTCGGCCTTGTCGATCTCGTCGATGAGCACGACCACGCGCTCGTCGCGCTGAAACGATCGTCCCAGCGGACCCATCGTGATGTAACGCCCGATGTCGCGGACGTCTCCATCCCCGAAGCGGCTATCATGCAGCCGCCGGACGGCATCGTACTGATACAGGCCATCCACAGCTTTCGTCGTGGATTTGACATGCCAGCGCTCCAGTGGAGTGTTGTAGAAGCGGGCGATGTCCCGCGCGAGCAAGGTCTTGCCCGTGCCCGGCTCACCCTTCACCAACAACGGCCGCCCGAGCGCGACCGCGACGTCCACGGCCCGCGCCAGCTCCGGAGAAACGATGTATTCGGAGGTCCCTGTGAAGCTCTGCACCGTCCGGGATGATGGCACGAAAGCTCGGGCGTTACCAAAGACCCCGTCATGTCCAGCTCCATGAACACCCCCCCGTCTGGTTCGGCTCGCTCGACTCGCTTCCTCATGCGTCCGGCGCTGGCTGCCGTGCTCGGTGCGTCGCTGCCGGTGCTGGCGACCGCGGCGCTGCTCGCCGGGGTGCCGGGGTGTGATGAGGACGGGCAGGCCGATCTCCCGGCGGCGCAGCGGTCGTCCGCGCCGCCGCTGGTCTCCGCGCCCGGGCCGGGGTCCGTGGCCCCGACGGCCGGGTCTGCCGGGGGGACGCAGGACCCGGAGACGGCGCCGGACGAGGGCGAGCCGGTCGAGCCGGTCGAGCCGGTCGAGCCGGTCAAGCTGGTCGAGGCCGCTCCGCCGCCGACCGGCCTGCGGGTCAGCGCGCGGACCTCGATCGTATACGCCGCGGCGCGCTACGGCAGCGAGATGCGCGGGCGCATCGATCCGAACACTGCGTTTGCGATCTACGGGCTGGTCAAGGGCACGGGTTGTGCCGGCGAGGGCTGGGCCCGGGCCGGGCACCGCGACGGCGACGGCTTCGTGTGTCTCAAGGCCGCGAGCGTGACCGAGGCCGAGCCACCGATGACGCCGATCGTGCCGGAGGGCCTGATCGTCCCGTATCTGTACGCCAAGCCGCGCGCCGACCGGAAGGGCAACCTGCTCGCCGAGGTCCCGCGCTACAAGAACCTCTCGGCGTTATTGAATGGGCGCGAGCCGGTCGACTATCTCCAGCCGAACCGCCAATATGCGTTCGTCGAGCTCAAGAGCCAGCCGGGGCACGGCAAGCTGTACATCGACGCCGACGAGCAAGTGGTGCCGGCGCAGGACATGCGGGCGGAGCAGCCGAGCGAGTTCTCGGGGCGCGTGCTCTCGGAGCAGCCGGTCGGCGAGGGCCGGCTCGCGGCCTGGTCGATCTCCCGCGAGGCGGTGCTGCGCGGCGAACCGAAGCTGAAGGCGCCGGTGCTCGGCCAGCTGGAATGGCACCAGGCGATCGAGGTCCTTCCGGAGGTGCTGCAGGGACGCGGCGGCCGATGGTTGACGATCCCCGACGGCCTCGGGCCCGGCGTGCCGGCCTACGTCGAGGCCGCCAAGGTCCGCTGGTACGAGCCCGGACCCGCGCTCGAGGGCGTCGCCGAGGGCGAGACCTGGATCGACGTCGACCTGCAGCAGCAGATGCTCGCGGTGATGCGAGGCGGCGCGCCCATCTTCGTGACCCTGATCTCGAGCGGCACCGGCGCCAAGCCGAACACATCGACCCCGCGCGGCATCTATCGCATCCGCAACAAGCTCGCCCTCGGCGCCATGCGCAACCGCCCCGAGGACGCCACCGAGTCGCCCTATCACGTCGAGGGCGTGCCCTGGGTGCAGTATTTTTATCGCCGGTTCGCCCTGCACGGCGCCTACTGGCACAATGGCTTCGGCCACCGCAAGAGCCACGGCTGCGTCAACCTCGCCCCCAAGGACGCGCGCTACGTCTATGGCCTGACCACCCCGCACGTGCCTCCGGCGTGGATGTCGAGCTACGAGCATACCGGCGAGCCCGGCAGCGTCGTGCGCGTGCGCAAGGGCCAGGACGTCGGCGAGGACCGGCGTACCATCAATGACGTCGAGCCGGACCAGGCGCCCGCGGAGGGCGACGCGGTGGAGGCCGACCGTCGCAATTGAGGGCGCGAGACGCCCGTTAGTTGTCGCCCGGGAACAACGAGAGGCCCGGGCACGTCGTGCGGAACTCGGCCTCGAGTGTATCGCAGGCATACGCGAGGGTGTCGTCTGCTTGCGAGGCGTCCCACTGATCAAATTCTTCGCAGGTCATGTCTTGCAGACATTCGTAGAAGTCCACCCAGAGGTCTCCGCACTGTTCGCTGAGCTCGGCGGCGGCCCTTCCCCGCTTCGTGCAGACCTCGTAGCAAGGTGGGTGCCGATGAACCGCTTCTCACCGAGGCGGACGAACGCGATCGCCACCGGGTAGACGACGATCGCACGCAGCACCATTTGCCAGATCGTGAGCGCCTCCGCATCGAGCCCGAGAGCCGTGCGCACGCCGGACAGCAGTGTGTCGAACATCCCGGCCTCCTCTCGCGGTAGATTCGTGCTCCGCCGGACACTGGAGAGTGTGACGTGGACGCGGCGGTCGTGAGCTCGGATCCGCGCACTCCCGCCCGGACTGATGTCCTCCTCCGCTCGACGGCGCAGCGCATGGGGCGTCGACTCGGGTCGGAGCCGTTCAGCGCGAGCGGCGAGGGCTACGCCGCAGCGCGCGTCGCCGCCGCCGGATCTGGATCGGCGGGCGCCGAGGCTGATGAGCGGACCGGCAGCCGCCCAAACTCCGCCGCCGATCAAGACCCCTGCGCCTCGTGTCACCATCGCCCTGTGGCACACGCCGCGCAGAGGAGAGCCTGTGAGCACGACAGTCATCATTCTATTCTTCGTCGGCCTCGTGCTGATCGTCGGGGGCTCCGAGCTACTGGTGCGCGGCGCGTCGAGGCTCGCCACCGCGGCAGGCATATCGCCGCTGGTCGTGGGGTTGACCGTCGTCGCCTTCGGCACCAGCTCGCCGGAGCTCGCGGTCGGCATCCGGTCGGCGCTCGAGGGGACCGGCGCGGTGACCGTCGGGAACGTCATCGGGGCGAACATCATCAACATGCTCTTGATCCTCGGCCTTGCGGCGGTGATCCTGCCGCTCGAGGTCCCGCAGCGGCTCGTCCGTCTCGACGTACCGCTCCTGATCGGCGTCGGGGCCGCGCTCGCCCTGCTCGCGTGGGATGGCTCGTTCAGCCGCCTCGACGGGGCGCTGCTGATCGCCGGCGCCGTCGCGTATATCGCATTTTGTGTCCGGGCGAGCCGCCAGGAGAGCCTCGCCGTGCGCGAGGACTACGAGGAAGAGTTCGCCCCGCCCGAGCAGGAGCGGCGAGGGGTGGGCTATCACCTGCGGAGCGTCCTGTTCGCGCTGCTCGGGCTTGGCCTGCTGTTCTACGGGTCGAACTTGCTCATCGACTCGGCTATGGCCTTCGCGCGCGCGCTGGGCGTGGGAGAGCTGCTGATCGGCCTTACGGTCGTCGCCATCGGCACTGCGATGCCGGAGATCGCGACCACGGTGACGGCGAGCCTCCGTGGCGAGCGTGACATCGCGATCGGCGCGGTGATCGGCAGCGTGCAGTTCAACATGCTGGGCGTCGTCGGGCTCGCCGCCGCCGTCGCGCCCGGAGGTATCGAGGTCCCCCGCGCCGCGCTCGTCTTCGACATGCCGGTGATGATCGCCGTCTTCGTCGCCTGTCTGCCGATCTTCTTCATCGGCGGTCGAGTCTCCCGCGCCGAGGGGGCGCTCTTCCTGTTCTACTACGCGGCGTACACCGCCTATCTGATCCAGTCGGCGAGCCCATCGGGAGCATCAAAGGTGTTTCACATTGCCATGCTCGGGTTCGTGCTCCCGATCACGGCGCTGACGCTGCTGGTCCTGTCGGTGCGCTGGTCGCAGAGAGCGCGCCGCGAACCCTCGCCTGCGCCTGATCGTCGCCCACCGGCGGGATCCTCATCGTGAATCTACTTCGCGTTGGGGTCCGCCGCGATCCATCGCTCGGGCAGCGTCGTGCGCGTGCGCAAGGGCCAGGACGTCGGCGAGGACCGGCGTACCACCAATGACGTCGAGCCGGACCAGGCGCCCGCGGAGGGCGACGCGGTGGTGGCCGACCGTCGCAATTGAGGGCGCGAGACGCCCGTTAGTTGTCGCCCGGGAACAACGAGAGGCCCGGGCACGTCGCGTGGAACTCGGCCTCGAGTGTATCGCAGGGATACGCGAGGGTGTCGTCTGCTTGCGAGGCGTCCCACCCCGCCCACCGAGCCAATCCGTCGGTGCTCGGTGCTCGGTGCTCGCTGTCAGCGACATCCTCGCGAACGGGAGCGCCATGACTGTTCACATGTCTCAGGCGACTTGAGGATATTCTCAAGCCGCTTGTCCCCAGCGCCGATTTCACTCATAATCACGGTCTGCCAAGACTGGCACAGGAAATGCTAGGGCGGTTGCACATGCGGACCTCGGATATCCTCGTCATCATCGGTGCGCTTGCCAGCAGCGAGCTCGCGTGCGCCAACAAGACCCCGGCGGAGGCGGTGCGGCTGACCGCTCATCTCGCGTCGCAGGGCGCCGTACGCGTGCAATCCATTCATCCCGCACCGTGAGTCTCGCTCCGGGCCCCGACTCCAGGTCCTCGTATCGTGGAGAGCGTGCGCCATCATTCGTTTTCCCGATCGGAGAGCCATGACAGATCTCAAGTTCACTCGACGCCAAGCTGTTCTGGGTGGCGCCGCCGTCAGCGGGGCGGTCGTCGCACTGGCAGGCCAGGAGGCTCACGCCGCGACGCCTACCCACAAGTGGGAGGCGAGCTACAGCGGCGGCCCCGACCCGGCTGCGCACTCCCCAGGCCAGGCCGGACGTGATTACCAACCGACCTTGACGCCCAACGGCGCGACCTTGCCATGGAAGATCGTGGACGGCGTGAAGGTCTATCACCTCATCGCCGAGGAGGTCGATCACGAGTTCGCCCCGGGCCTGCGCGCGCTGTGCTGGGGCTACAACGGCAGGGTCCATGGACCGACGATCGAGGCCGTCGAGGGCGACCGGGTGCGCATCTACGTCACCAACAAGCTCAAGGCGCCGACGACGGTCCACTGGCACGGCATCTTCCTCCCCAACGGCATGGACGGGGTCGGCGGGCTCAGTCAGCGGACCATCGCCCCGGGTGAGACCTTCCGCTATGAGTGGACTTTCAAGCAGCACGGCACCTTCATGTATCACTCGCATCACGACGAGATGACGCAGATGGCGCTGGGCCTGATGGGCATGATCGTCGTCCATCCGCGCCGTCCGCCGGCCGGCCACCGCGTCGATCGAGACTTCGTGATCCTGCTCAGCGAGTGGAAGATCGTCCCCGGCGCAAAGCGGCCGGACCCGAACGAGATGACCGACTTCAACGTACTCACGATGAACGCAAAGGCGTACCCCGGCACGGCGCCGCTGGTGTGCCGCAAGGGCGAGCGGGTGCGGATCCGGTTCGGCAATCTCAGCGCCATGGATCACCACCCGATCCACCTGCACGGCTACTACTTCAAGGTCGTGGCGACCGACGGTGGCACGCTCCCCGTGTCGGCGCAGTGGCCGGAGGCCACCGTCCTGGTGCCCGTGGGCACCACGCGCGACATCGAGTTCGTGGCGGACGCGCCCGGGGACTGGGCGATGCACTGCCATATGACCCACCACGTCATGAACCAGATGGGACACGACCTCCCCAACATGATCGGCGTTGATACCAGCAAGGTCGGCTCCCGCGCGGGCCGACTCGTTCCGGGCTACATGCCGATGGGGCAGCACGGAATGGGCGACATGGCCGAGATGGGCATGCCTGTCCCCAAGAACAGCATCCCGATGGTCGGCGCCAGAGGGCCCTTCGACTACATCACGATGGGAGGCATGTTCACGATCGTCAAGGTGCGCGACGAGGCTATCGGCGACGAGAACAAGGATCCGGGCTGGTACAAGCACCCGCCCGGCACAGTCGCCGACCTCGCCCGAAAGGAGGACATGGACCGTGACGGCATCAAGGCTTGACCGGCTGTCGCACCGTCCCTCGCCGTGGACCGCCCCGATGCGTGGACGAGCGGCGATCCTGTTCGCGTCGCTGGCCGGCGTCCTCCTGGCAGCGTGCCACGCCGGGCTCCCACCCGAGCCTCCCGGGGCCGACCCGGCCGACCCGGCCACCGGTTCAGCGCCCTACCAGGTCCAGCCGAACCCGTACGAAATCTCGGCGTTCGCCGGTGAGCCGGCCCCAAAGGCCGAAGGACACGCGGGCCACGGCAACATGGACCACGGCTCGATGAACATGGACCATGGGTCCAGCACCGGGGAGAAACAAGGGCCCACACCCGCACCGGCGGCGCCCACGGGGCACGAACACATGAATCACGGGTCCAGCACAGGTGGTGAACAGGCGCCCGCACCGGCTACGCCCACGCAATCCGAGCACACGGGTCACGGGGCTGCGCAGAAAAAGCCCGGGGACTCCGACGCCATGCCGCCGAACATGCACAAGCAGGAGGCGCCGCGATGAATACGCGATGGATGATGATCCCCATGGCGGCAACGTTGCTCGGGTGCGCGTCGGTGCAGCCGACGCAGGCCCGGCGTGATGTCGGCGAGTTGGTCGAGCAACGCGTCGGGCTGCCGGACGCCATTCCCGAGCAGCAGGACGCCGAGAGCCGCGCCCGGGTGCGCGCCCGCGTCGACGAGCTCATGACTCAGCCGTTGACCGTCGACCGCGCCCTCCAGGTGGCGATGCTCAACAACCGGGGGCTGCGCGCCACGCTCGAGGACCTTGGCGTCGCCCAGGCCGAGCTCGTGCAGGCCGGCCTGCTACAGAACCCGGTGATCTCCGGTGACCTCGTCAACTCCACGAGGGGAAATGGGCTCGGTGGGGGCCTGGCGCTGTCCCAGAGCCTCCTCAGCGTGTTCCTGATCCCGGCGCAGCGGCGCGTCGCAAAGGCCCGCCTGGCGCACGCGGTCGTGCTGGTCGGGCAAGCGACGCTGATGCTCGCGCGCGACGTGCGGGTCGCCTTTGTCGGCGCGCAGGCGGCCGAGCAGGCGCTCGGCCTCCACCGCGGCCGCGCCCAGGCGGCCGAGGTCGCCCATGAGCTGGCCCAGCGGCAGTTCGACGCCGGCAACATCACCTCCCTGGATCAGCAGCTGTTCGCGGCAGCCCTCGATCGGGCGCGGGTCGAGCTGGCGGATGCGCAGCTCGATACGACTCGCGCCCGGGAGGAGCTCACGCGCTTGCTCGGGCTATGGGGCGAGGACGTCGCGTGGACCTTTGCAGGGCCGCTGGACAGCGCCCTGCCGCCCGAGACCGAACTCGGCAGCCTGGAGCAGCAGGGGATGCGGGACCGGCTCGATCTATCCGCGGCGCGCTTCGAGACGCGGTCGATCGAGTACGCCCTGACCCTACGGCGCCGTGGCATGATCCCGGAACTCAACGTCGGGATCTCGGCGCGCAACGAGGTCGGCAACGACGTCGGCCACGAGTGGGTGCTCGGTCCCTCGCTCTCGCTGGAGCTGCCGATCTTCGACCCCGGACACGCGGACATCGCTCGCATCCAGGCGTACCTGCGGCAGGCGCAACACCGCCTGCAAGACGTGGCGATCCACGTGCGTTCCGAGATCCGCGTCCATCGAGCCGAGCTCGTCGCGGCGCGACGCAAGGTCGAATACTACGAGCGAACCGTGCTACCGCGCACCGAGTCGATCACCGAGCTGACCCTCCAGCAGTACAACGCGATGCTGGTCGGCACCTACCAGCTCCTCGAGACACGAACCGACCAGATCGACGCGCGCCAGGAGTACGTCGAGGCCCTGCGCGACTACTGGGTCGCGCGCAGCGAGCTCGAGCTCGCCGTCGGCGGCCGCTTGCCGACTGGCAGACAGTGAAGCGCCAGCCGCATGAACGCGGACGTCTTCGTTTGCCCTGCCATTGCGTTTTCGCCCTCTCCACGGCTCCCGGCTTATCGGCCGGGAACCCGTGCAGCGCGACAATTTCTCGGATTACAGCGAAGATCGACATCGATCCCCGATGATTTCCCCGTGACTGCGCGCCGACCTTCACATGCCGCGACCCCGTCACTGACAGCGACAGGTGCAGTCGCGGCAGTGATGGTCGCTGCCGCTGCCATCCTGCTGCCCACGGCCCTCACCGGCTGCGCCGAACCGTCTGCCGCGCCGCTTGCCGCGCCGCCAGCGACCCGCCCAGTCCTCCCCGCCCTCGCATCTGCGGCCGACCTGGACCCCGACCCGCGCATCATCGAGGTTCATCTCGAAGCCGTCGCAGCCGAGGTCGATTACCGAGGTGATGGCGTCCGCACCGCAGTGGCGGCCTATCGTGACGCCGGCCGGACGACGGCCGCGGCAACGGTCCCGGGCCCGCTGATCGTCGCCAATGTCGGCGACACCCTGGTCGTCCACTTCACCAATCGAATCGCCGACCGCACGACCACGATCCACTGGCACGGCCTGCGGCTACCCGCCGAGATGGACGGCAACCCCATGCTCTCGGGCGCGGTCTACCCCGACAAGTCGTTCACCTACACCTTCACCGCGCGCGACGCCGGGCTGTTCTGGTACCACCCGCACGTCGACACCGACGAGCAGATGGAACTCGGCCTCCACGGCCCGCTGCTCGTGCGAGCGCCAGGAGAGCCTGCTGTCGACGCCGAGCGCGTGCTCGTGCTCGACGACGTCGACCTGGACGACGCCGGCCAGCTCCGCCTCGAGGCGGACGCCGACGACGTCGCGCTCGGGCGCCACGGCGAGGTCATCCTCGTCAATGGCATGGAGCGCCCCAGCATCGAGGTCGCTACCGGGACGACCGAGCGCTGGCGCATCGTCAACGCGGCCAACGGTCGCTACTTCGCGCTCGAGCTCGCCGGGCACGAGTTCGTGATCGTCGGCGGTGACGGCGGACCGTTACCGGGGGCGCGCACCACCGACGTCCTCCTCATCGCGCCGGGCGAGCGCTTCGACGTCCTGCTGACGGTCACGGCCGAGCCGGGAACGCGGACGTGGCTCCGCAGCGCCGCGGTCGACCGCGGGCACGCGGAGCTGGCG
>NZ_JACCSO010000604.1 GCF_013812955.1 Nannocystis sp.
GGGTCCTCGCCTGTTCATCGTTGCCGTTCTTCTCGCTGTTCTCCTTGCTCATCTTCCTTCTTCACGTTCTCGCCCTGCTCTCTAATTTCGGGGGGAGCCGTGTCTCACTCGATATTGGCAGGTAGGGTCGACGGCAAACCCGCCCTTTGCCTCGATGGCGGCCAGCGCCGCTGTGACCTCGTCAAGCATCCGCTCACCTCGTGCGGATTCTTTAGCACGGACTGGACACCTCCGAGTCGCGGGGAGAACACGTGAAATCCGCGTGGGATGGACCACGTTAAATACAGACGTACATTCACGGTCCTCGCCCGCGAACCTCGTCGCACCGCAGCTGGCCCGACCGCCGTTGGACCCTTGACGCTCGAGCGCATGCGAGATAGCACTTTGCTCAGGAGATGAGCCATGGCTGGCAACAAACTCGATCCGAAGCTTCAGGCCTGGGTGGAGGCCCGGCGCCGCCATCACCTGTCCCATGCCCACGTGCAGATGGCGCGTGAACTGGGCATGAACCCGAAGAAGCTCGGCAAGCTCGACAATCACCGTCAGGAATCCTGGAAATTGCCCTTGCCGCAATTCATCGAATCCCTGTACGAGAAGCGCTTCGGGCGCCCGCGACCACAGGTCGTGCGCCCCATCGAAGCGAGCGCCGCGGACCAGGCCAAACGACAGGCGAAGCGGAGGAGCGAACGGCAGCGCCGACGAACGGCCGGGTCTTCCCCGCAGGCCGAAGCGCCCGGGGATCTCGTGAGCGGCGATCACGGAGGGTCGCAGGTGACTCCAGGTCCGCGGCCCGGTTAGCACGGGCAGCGCTTCGAGGTGCTCTCCCGCACCGCCACGATTGGAGCGACTACCTCGATCTGCTCACCGCGCTGATCTCCGTCACCGTCGAGGGCCAAGACTGGGAGGTCACCAGCCGGTCCAAGGCGGAACGAGTCCTGCTGCGCTACGACGGCGAGTTGCGGCGCCTCGGAACGGCCTTCGTTCTCGAACATCCACGCAACTTCCGCCTCGTGGCCGGCTGACCGGCGACTCTCACAACCGCTGATATTGCAGGTACAGTCTCCCGACCATGGCCGCGCGCACCGGAAGGCCGATCAAATGCTGGGTGCGAGGGCCTCCTCGAGCGCAGCAGCTCGGCGGTACAGCTCGCGCGCCCCCGCTTGCTCTCCGCGGCGCTCGAGCAATTCGGCCTGCACGGCCAGGTCGTCGGCCTCATGACTGCGGGGGTCGTCGAACATGTCGTGGCTCATGCGTCCTCCATCCGAACGATAGCATCCTTGAACGCCACCACGATTGCGATGCCCGGCGCGGGGTCGCGTCCTTCGCGGAGCTGGACCCGCTTCTGGGCCAGGCGCGCCCGTACCGTTGTGCTCGCTAACTCCATATCCGTGTCTATGGGGCCCGTGAACTGGATCCATGATTCGACCGACGCGTGAACCGTTCTCAGCCTGAAATTCACGTTGCCCAGCATCCAACAATTACAGCGGGCCGGCGACCTGCGGTGATGGTATAGGCAAAGGTGCGCCATGGATACGCCGATCCAGCGGGCGGGCGTCGCCTTCGAGCTGACCGTCAATCGCAGCGGTGATCTCCAGCGGAGGCCCGCCGGAGTGGAGCTCGGCGCCTCGCTGCTCGCGCTCGCTGGTTGGCCGGACGACGCGGAGCCGACGCCCGCGCAGGCGTTTGGACGCGGGCTCGCGCGGCAGTTCTTGAGCGCGCTGTGGACCTGTGGCGACCTCGGCGACCGCATGGCCCCCGCTCGTCTGGCGCCCCCGCCGGGGCTGCTCCCCGCATTGCAGACGGCTGCGCCGCCGATGCCAGGCCGCGAACATCTCACCATCGAGGGCCTGCGCCGGGCGTGGGACCAGATCGGCGCCGCGGTCGTGGCCGAGCTCGCCCAATCCGGCGCATCCACGGCCGAGTACCTCCGCAGCAAGGGTGTGGTCGGGTCGGAGGTCGGGCGCGTGTACTTCCACCTGGCCGAGCAGAAGGCCGACCCGGCGCACCCCTTCGCGTTCATGGCGACCTACGCCCGCGGACAGCGCGAGCAGGGCCGGGTTCAGCACGCGCCGCTGCGGCTCGCGCCGGGCGAGTTCGCCGCCGACCGCGCGGGGCTACTGCACCTCCTGGCGCCGCTGCAGCGGGCGGCCGAGGCGAGCGCGGTGATTCGGCGCATCGTCGACAGCCACGAGGTCTATCACCCCTTGTCGTGGACGGCCGCGGAGGCGTACGCGCTGCTGCGCGACTTGCCGGCGATCGAGGCGGCGGGCATTGTCGTGCGAGTCCCGGACTGGTGGCGCGCTCACCGGACGCCGCGACCGCAGCTGCGCGTGGAGCTCGGCAACAAGGCGCCAAAGGGCATCGGCCTCGAGGCCCTGCTCGACTTCAAGCTCGGCTACTTCCTCGACGACGAGGCGCTGACCTCCGCGGAGTGGAAGCGGCTGCTCAAGAGCACCGCCGGCCTTCATCTCATCAAGGGCCGCTGGGTCGAGCTCGACCCCGAGCGCCTCTCCGAGGCCCTGCAGCACTGGAAGCGGGTCGAGGCCGCCGCCGCCCGCGGTGAATTGAGCTTCGCCGAGGGCATGCGATTGCTGGCGAACGCCCCGCCGGGCGATGACGCATCGGACCATACGACCGCGTGGTCCGCCGTCACCCCGGGCCCCTGGCTCGCCAGCACATTGGCGGCTCTGCAGAGCCCCGCCGGCGCCGAGGAGGCCGACCCCGGACCGGCGCTGCGGGCCGACCTGCGCCCATACCAGCGCGAGGGCGTCGCGTGGCTGTGGCTGGTGACGCGGCTCGGGCTCGGCGCCTGTCTCGCGGACGACATGGGCCTCGGCAAGACGGTCCAGGTGATCGCGCTGCTGCTCCTGCTTCGCCGCCACAAGGCCGCGGGCCCGCACCTCATCGTCATGCCGGCGTCACTGCTCGGCAACTGGCAGGCCGAGCTCGCCCGCTTCGCGCCGAGCCTGCGCGTGCACATCGCCCACCGTAGCGCCAACGACGTGCCCGCAGACGAGCCCGACGTCGTATTGACTACCTACGGCTCGCTGCTGCGCCAGCCCACGCTCACCGCGCAAACGTGGGGCCTGGTCGCGCTCGACGAGGCCCAGGCGATCAAGAACGCCGGCGCCAAGCAGACCCGTGCGGTCAAATCGCTGCACTGCCGCCACCGCCTCACGATGACCGGTACCCCCGTCGAGAACGACCTCGCGGACCTGTGGTCCCTGTTCGACTTCACCAGCCCCGGCCTGCTCGGCGACGCCGCCGCGTTCAAGGCCTTCGCGCGCCGCCTCGCCGACGACCCGCGCGGCTTCTCGCCGCTGCGCCGCCTGGTGCGGCCCTACATTCTTCGCCGCCTGAAGACCGACCGGCGCGTGATCGCCGACCTACCGGACAAGACCGAGATCGACGTGAATTGCGGCCTGACGCGCCCGCAGGCGGCCCTCTACGCCCAGGCCGTCTCCGACCTCGCGCACCAGATGCGCGAGGCCGAGGGCATCCAGCGGCGCGGCCTCATCCTCGCGTTCCTCACCCGCTTCAAGCAGATCTGCAATCACCCCTCACATTACAGCGGCGACGGCAATTACGCGACCGACGCCAGCGCCAAGTTCATGCGCCTGCGCGAGCTCGCCGTCGAGATCTCCACCAACCAGGAGAAGGCGCTGATCTTCACGCAGTTTCGCGAGATCACGGACCCCCTCGCCGCACTGTTGGCGGACGCCTTCGATCAGCCGGGTCTCGTGCTGCACGGTCAGACACCCGTAAAACGCCGCGGCGAGCTGGTCGCCGCGTTCCAGCGCCCGGACGGCCCGCCCTTCATGGTGCTCTCGCTCAAGGCCGGCGGCACTGGACTCAACCTGACCGCCGCCTCCCACGTCGTGCACTTCGACCGCTGGTGGAACCCCGCCGTCGAGAACCAGGCGACCGACCGCGCCTTCCGCATCGGCCAGCACCGCAACGTGTTGGTCCACAAATTCATCTGCCGCGGCACCCTCGAGGAGCGCATCGACGCGATGCTCCGCAGCAAGAGCAAGCTCGCCGACGACGTGCTCGCCGATGTCGACGGCGAGCGCCGCCTCACCGAACTGAGCACCGCCGAGCTGATGAAGGTGGTCGCGCTCGACCTGAACACCGCGCTCACGGAGGACTAAACCCATGCACTGGTTCTATGAATCTCGCCGCTTGACGATGAGCGAGCTGCGCGCCAAAGCCGAGCGCGCCGTCCAGAAGGACAGGTCGGCAAAGTCGGCAAGGTCGGGCAAGTCTCGAAAGCTCGCCCCCGTGCGCGTCGAAGGTCGAACGATCGCCCGCAGCTTCTGGGGAAAGGTCTGGTGCACCCATATCGAGTCCTTCAGCGATTATGAGAGCCGACTCGGCCGCGGCCGCTCCTACCTGTACGCCGGCGCGGTGCTCGACCTGCAGGTCGGCGAGGGCATGATCACCGCCGAGGTCCAGGGCTCGTCGCGTTATCGCCAGACGATCGAGGTCGAGACCCTCCAGCCGAAGCAACGGGCCGCGCTCGCCAAGCTGGCCGCGGGAAAGATCGACTCTCTCGTCGCGTTGCTCCGCGGCCAGCTCCCGCCGACGCTCATCACCGCGATGACAGACCCTGCGCACGGGGTGTTTCCGACCTCGGAGCAGATCCGTCTCCACTGCTCATGCCCAGATTGGGCCGTATTATGTAAACACCTCGCGGCCGTGCTGTATGGATTTGGCGCCCGGCTCGACGCCGCGCCCGAGCTGCTGTTCCGCCTCCGAGGACTCGATGTCGAGGCGCTCGTGCAAACCGGCGCCACGGCGCTCGCGGTGCCGGACATCGCCCCGACCCGGCAGAGCACCGGCGACCTCGCCGCCCTGTTCGGCATCGATCTCGTCGACGAGATCCCGGCGACGAAGCCCCCGGCGAGACCAGTCCGCGTCGGCCGCGAGTACCTCAAGGTCCTCGGCATCGTGCCGCGCATCATCGACGCCTGGCTGCGCGAGGGCGTGCTGGTCAAGACCGCGGAGCGCAACACCTACGAGCGCACCCCCGAGGCCGATCAACGTATCGCCGCCATCCTGGCGCAGTGAGGCACCCAATGCCACGAAGGAAGCCCGTGAAATCTACGTTCACCGCGGCGATGTGAAGGCGTTTATCGAGCTCTGCGGGAAATCCGAGCTGTCGCCCGAAGATTGCCTGAGCCTCGCAAAATGCTCGAGGCGAAGCGCAAACCTGCCGAGGCGCTCGCATGGGTCGATCGCGGGCTTGCGGCTCCACAGCCGCCCGTGTCGGACGACCTCGAGTTCGTTGGCATGCGAGCTCTGCTGGACAGCGTCCGGCGTCTCCCACGCCGAACGCCACACCACCCAGTCCAACTTCCGCATCGATACGACCATCTGCTCGCAACCGCAGTGACCGGACCGGTGCTCGCCGCGCTGCTGCGCCAGCGCGGCGCAGATAGGCCCTGCGCCGGGGCCGGCGGCGGCGACGCTCGCGCCCGGCACCGACGACGACGTCTCGGGCAGCGTTCAATCGGTGGTGATCACGCTGATATTCCCGCTGCGCTCGAGCCGCGCCAGCTTGATGCGGCTCAGGTCATTCGTCTGCCCGACCTCCCGCAGCACGCTCATGAGGTCGCGCTCGTTGATGTGGCTCTCCCGCATCGCGTCCCACTGGAGCTGCCCGTCCTTCACCAGGGTCCGGACGCGTCCGCTCACCAGATCTCCGAACCGTTTGGAGTGGAATGCCAGGACGGCGAACAGGAAGTGCAGCAGGACCAGCGCGAGCCCGGCGGCCACGGTCTCAAAGAAGGCGCCGGGCCGGGTGATCGCGTGGCTCAGGATCGTAGCGAGCAAGATCGCCATGATTGTGTCGAATGCGGTGAACCTCCCGGAAAAACGCCGCTCCGCGATCCGAAACAGCGTGATCCCGATCAAGTAGACGGCGATCGCTCGCACCACCATCATCTGCCATCCATCGGGCTCGCCTGCGTCGAGCCCGATCGCTGCCCCCGCGCCTAATATGTCGACCATGGCGGTCTCCCCCCCGGGGCCGTCGCCGCCCCTGTCACTCACGATGACCGTGAAGCGGGACCGCGGCGAGACTCGGGGCCTTGTGGCCGGGCAGTTCAGCGGTCTGGGCAGTCATGGAGCCGGCTAGCCAGGCGCGACCGGAGGGCCCGCCTGATCCGCTCGGCGTCGCTGTCGCCAATATCCGAGCACCCTTCGCCCGCGCGGCCCGCATCGAGCCGCGCGGCCCACGGCCGCGCTCGCCGGCGCACGCCACGCTGCCGGCGCCCCGTGAATAGTTGCGACGACATAATTGAATTGCTGCTCAATGCACAGCTCGGTGCATTGGAGAAGCGCGAGGATGTGGCGAAAGCGCGCACCGCGAGCCCCCCGGGCTCACGCCTCATCCTGTCGCCCCGCCGTCTCCGACCTGCGGCACGCCGACCATGGCGACCGGCCTCTACTGGCACGTCGTCGACATCGTCTGGCTGTTCCTGTTCCCCACGTCCCCGCCGTCCACGTCGCCGCGGCGATGGTCATCGCCGCGGTCAAGTCCGCCGTGGTCGCCATCTTCTTCATGCACCTCGCCCACGAGAGCCGCCTGATCCTCATCATGGTGATCGGCTCGATCCTCCTGCTCGCGACCCTGGTGGGCTTCGTCTTCCTCGACTTCTTCAACCGCCCGACCAGTCATGCTCCGCGCATGCACCCTGGCCGCGGGCGCCGGCGCCTCACTGCGACCTGCGCCTCATGGCGCGCAGGGCCGCGAGCCCGATGTCCATGCCGGCGAGCACGCGGATGACCGGGCCGAGCGCCCAGGGCCCGATCAGGGCCGCGGTGGCCGACTTGAGCCTGGGGTAGTACTCGAAGATCCGGGTGTAGAGGCTCGTCCGCGCGGCGTCCTCGCCGAAGATGCCGCGGACCTCACCGGGGCCCTGGACGGGCGAGAACAGGTTGTTCTGGCCGTCGTCGGGGAGCAGGGTCCTCTGCTTGCGAAAGAAGCGCCCGCCAGAGGTCATGTACCAGTCGAGGACGTCCGGGCAGAGCCGCTGCAAGATGAGCAGGGCCTTGCCCGCCCCGCCGGCGACGATGTCGCGCCGCGGGTGCTCGGCGGCGAAGACGATCGCGTCGGCGGCGACCTGCGGCGCGTAGATGGGCGGGATCGGCTTCGGCATCACGCCGAGCTTGGACAGCGCGTGGCTGAACAGCGGCGTGTTCATCGAGCTCGGGAGGATCACGGTGACGTCGATGCCGGGGCTCTGGTACTGGAGCTCCATGCGCAGCGCCTCCATGAAGCCCTGGACCCCGTGCTTGGAGGCGCAGTACGCCGATTGCAAGGGCACGGAGCGGCCGGCGAGGACCGAGGCGACATTGATGATCGTGCCGCGGCCCTGCGCCTGCATGGCCGGGAGGGCCGCCTTGACGCCGTGGACCTGCCCGAGCAGGTTGACCTCGATGACGCGTGCGATCTCCTCGACGGTCGAGTCGGCCACCGTCGCATACATCGAGACCGCGGCGTTGTTGACCCACGTGTCGATGCGTCCGAATTGCTGGACCGTCGCCTCGGCGACGCCCCTCACTTGCTCCCACACGGCGACGTCCGCCGTCGCGACCTCGATGCGGCCCCGCGCGAGCGCGAGCGAGGCGGCGAGCGCCTCCAGCCGCTCCAGGTCGCGCGCGACGGCGACGACTGTGGCGCCGCGGTTGACGAGCTGAATGGTGACTTCACGGCCGATGCCGGACGAAGCGCCGGTGACGACCACGACCTGATCGGCGATCGGTTTTTTCATGGGATCCTTCCTTTCTTCGATGCCGTCATCGTGTGCCGCGCGCCCGATGCCGCCACCGGAAATGTTGGCCCCATGGCCGTTCGTTCGCTCCTGCGAGCGCGCCCCCGGCGAACCGGGGCCGCCGCGAAATGTGCGGAGCGACCGCGACCGTGGTGCCGGGCGACGTCTCGGTGGTATTCCCCAGCCGCGCGCACATACGGCGCAGCGGCCGTCGCGGCGCTGTCTTGATCGGCGCGGCTCGGCTAACAGCGGCCGATCATTTGCAATCGAGCCGGAATGTGCGCACGAGCACCGGCGACCCGAACGTCGTCGGAACCTGCGGCTCAGCCGGTATTGCGGACCCCCGCTGCGATCCCCTGGACGCTGAGCAGCAGCGGCCGCTCGAGCGCATCGAGGCCTTCGGGTTCGGCGCGGGCGCGGCGGAGCAGCTCGACTTGCAGGCGGTGAATCGGGTCGATGTAGGGGTTGCGCAGCGCGATGCTGCGGGCGAGGCGGGGCTCGGCGGCGAGCAGCGGGCCGCCGACGGTCGCCTCGACGAGGGTGACGGCCGCGGCGTGGGCCGCCGAGAGGCGGTCGGCGAGCGGGCTGCGGCGGGTGAGACGGAGGTACTCGGCGAAGATCGAGAGGTCGGTCTTCGCCAGGCTCATCTGCGCGTTGTCGAGGATGCTGCGGAAGAATTGCCAGCCGGCGTACATCTCGCGGCCGAGCTCGGGGCCGATGGCGGCGAGGCCCTCGTGGAGGCCGTACCAGCCGGGGAGGTGGGCCCGGTTCTGCGTCCAGCTCATCACCCAGGGGATCGCGCGGAGGTTGTGGAGCGACGGCGGACCGGGGCGGCGGACCGGGCGTGAGGCGATCTTGAGGCGGGCGATCTCGTGGATCGGCGTCGCCTCCTCGAAGAAGGGGATGAAGCCGGGGTCCTCGACGAGGAGGCGGTAGGCGGCGGCGCTGGCCCTGGCCCCGCGGGCCAACGCGTCGGTCCAGCGCTCGGGGAGGTCGGCGGTGGGGCGAGCGGCGGCGACGAGCAGGGCGTGGAGCGCCTGCTCGAGGTTGCGGTGGGCCAGCAGCGGGTGGCTGTACTTGTCGGCGAGGGCCTCGCCCTGCTCGGTGATCCGCAGCCCTGCGCCGATCGTGCCGGCGGGTTGGCCGAGGATCGCGCGGCTCGCCGGTCCGCCGCCGCGGCCGATGCTCGTGCCGCGGCCGTGGAAGAATCGCCAGCGCACGCCGGCGTCGCGGCACACCTCGCTGATCTGACGCTGGGCCTCGTGCAGCGCCCAGTTGGCGGCGAGGAAGCCGGCGTCCTTGTTGGAGTCGGAGTAGCCGAGCATCACCTCTTGCACGGAGTCGCCGAGGACGGCGCGGTACTCGGGCAGGGCGAGCAGGTCGGCCATGATCTTCGGGGCGTGCTCGAGGTCGGCGAGGGTTTCGAACAGAGGCACGGGGAGGATGGGGAAGCCGATCTCGCGGGCGAGGATCAGCGGCTCGAGCACGTCGGAGACGCTCTCGGACATGCTGACGATGTAGCGGCCGAACGCGCCAGAGCCGACCTCCCGGACCGCTGCCGCGACCTCACGGATCGGGCCGACCGCGGCCTCGATCGGGTCGGTCAGGGGCATTCCGGCGGGCCACAGCGGGCGCCGCGAGCCGAGCTCGCGGCGCAGCAGGGCGAGACGCTCGGGCTCGGACAGCGCCAGGTAGTCCGGCGTCACCTCGCCGGCCGCGAGCAGCTCGGCCACCGCGGCCCCGGTCAGGCCGCTGTGCTCGCGCAGGTCGAGGCTGACGAGATGACGGCCGAACACCCGCGCGGCCGTCCGCAG
>NZ_JACCSO010000629.1 GCF_013812955.1 Nannocystis sp.
GTACCACGCTAAATCGCTGAGCACTCCTGCAAAGATCGCCGATGCGCCTCCACATCGAAGCCGAGCGGCCCAACCCGCGCAAGATGCAGCCCGCCGTCGACGCGCTCAAGCGCGGGCAGGTGATCATCTATCCGACCGACACCGGCTACGCCTTCGGTTGCGCCCTGTCGAGCCCCAAGGGCATCGCGGCGATCCGCAAGCTCAAGGGCCTCGACGAGCGCTCGCCGAAGCCGCTGACAATGATCGTGCGCGACCTGGCGGAGGTCAGTCGCTTCGCGGTGATGAGCAACTCCCAGTTTCGCCTGATCCGCCGCCTGCTGCCCGGCCCTTATACGTTGATCCTCAAGGCCGCCGGCGACGTGCCGCGCAGCATGCACAACCGCAACCACGAGGTCGGCATCCGCATGCCCGACCAGACGGTCTGCAACCTGCTGCTGGCCGAGCTCGGCGAGCCGTTGCTCACCGGCTCGGTCACCCCCTACGAGGACGGCGTGCCCGAGCTCGAGGAGCCCGAGAGCTACGAGCAGCGCTTCTCTCGCGAGGTCGCGGTCGTGATCGATGTCGGCCCGGTGTGGCCCGACCCCTCGACGGTGCTGCGCCTGATCGACGACGAGGTCGAGCTGCTGCGCCAGGGGAAGGGCGAGTACACGCCGTGAATGACCCCGGACCTGAGCCGGAGGCCAGGTCCGACGCGGACGCCGAGTCGGTCGAGGTCGCGGAGGCGCCTGTGGTGCCCGCGTCCGTACCTGCGCCGAAGATCTACCTCGGCGACAATTTGGCGGTGCTGGCGACGCTGCCGGACGCCAGCTTCGACCTGATCTACATCGATCCGCCCTTCAACACCGGACGGGCCCAGCGGCGCACGCCGATCGAGATCGTGCGCGACGACGCGGGCGACCGCACCGGCTTCTCCGGGCGCCGCTACCGGACCATCAAGCTCGGGGCCCGCGAGTACGCCGACGCCTTCGACGACTACCTCGAGTTCCTGTGGCCGCGGCTCGAGCAGGCCCATCGGTTGCTGGGGCCGCGAGGCAGCTTCTTTCTCCACCTCGACTACCGCGAGGTCCACTACGCCAAGGTCGCGCTCGACCAGATCTTCGGCCGCGCCTGCTTCATGAACGAGATCGTGTGGGCCTACGACTACGGGGCGCGCTCGCGCAGCCGCTGGTCGACCAAGCACGACAACATCCTGTGGTACGTGCGCGACCCGAACCACTACACCTTCGAGTACGACGCGATCGACCGCATCCCATACATGGCGCCGGGGCTGGTCGGCCCGGAGAAGGCCGCCCGCGGCAAGACCCCGACCGACACCTGGTGGTCGACCATCGTCAGCCCGACCGGCAAAGAGAAGACCGGCTACCCGACCCAAAAGCCGCTCAAGGTGATCGAGCGCATCGTCCGCGTGCACTCGCGGCCGGGCGAGCGATTGCTCGACTTCTTCGCCGGCTCCGGCACCTTCGGCGAGGCCGCCACGCGGCTCGGGCGCGAGGTCGTGCTCGTCGACCATAACCCCGAGGCCATCGAGGTCATGCAGCGCCGCCTCGCCTTCGCCTCGCCCTCGCTCGTGACCCTCCAGCCGGAGCCGGAGCCGGAGCCGTTGCCGGAGCCGTTGCCGCCGTTGCCGACGCCGTTGCCGACGCCCTGAGTGGCTCAGGTGTGCGGCAGGGTGACGCCGCGCTGGCCCTGGTACTTGCCGCCGCGGTCGCGGTACGAGGTCTCGCAGGGCTCGTCGGACTCGAAGAACAGCATCTGGGCGACGCCCTCGTTGGCGTAGATGCGGGCCGGCAGGGGGGTGGTGTTCGAGAACTCGAGGGTGACGTGGCCCTCCCACTCGGGCTCGAGCGGGGTGACGTTGACGATGATGCCGCAGCGCGCGTAGGTCGACTTGCCGACGCAGATGGTCAGGACGTTGCGCGGGATGCGAAAGTACTCGACGGTGCGCGCGAGCGCGAAGGAGTTCGGCGGGATGATGCAGGTCTCGCCGGAGACGTCGACGAAGCTGTTCTCATCGAAGCGCTTGGGGTCGATGATCGTCGAGTTGATGTTGGTGAAGATCTTGAACTCGCCGGCGCAGCGGACGTCGTAGCCGTAGCTGGAGGTGCCGTAGGAGACGATCGCGCGCTCGCCGATGCGGCGCACCTGGCCCGGCTCGAACGGTTCGATCATGCCGTGCTCCCCGGCCATGCGACGGATCCATCGATCGGACTTGATGCTCATGCGGCCTCGCTGGGCCGCGAATATCATAAATGGGGGCGGACGTGCTAGCCTTGCGCGGGTATGCCGCGCGCCAAAGCCCGTGCCTCGCTGGAGCCCCTGCGCGAGGTCATCCGCGACGCCGGCCTGCGCAGCACCGGCCCCCGGGTCGCCGTGCTGGAGCACCTCCAGACCACCAAGGTCCCGCTCAGCCACGGCGAGCTGGTCGAGGCGCTCGCCCACCACGGCTACGACGCCGCGACCATCTACCGCAACCTGATCGACCTCACCCGCGCCGGCCTGCTGAGCCGCATCAACCTCGGCGACAACGTCTGGCGCTTCGAGCTGCGCGGCTCGGGCACGGCGCTGCACCCCGAGCACCCGCACTTCGTCTGCACCCAGTGCGGCGAGGTCACCTGCCTCTCGCAGGTGCGCGTCAAGCTGAGCCCGGCGCCGGGCTCGACCAAGAGCGTGGTCAGCAGCATCTCGGAGATCGTGATCAAGGGTCAGTGCACGCAGTGCGCGTAATGGCGTGATCCGCGGGCGCAGCGCGCATGCGCCCGCAGGCGCGGACCGCCCGGCTCGCGGCCTGTCCGGTTGACACGCCCGGGCCCGGGCGTTGTGATGCACCGTCCCATGCTTCGCCTGGTCGAGGACGATCCGGAGCGCCAGCGCCTCCTGCTGCGGGCTCGACCGTGGGCGTTGGCAGAGCTGCTGCGTCGCGTGGTGGTGACCGCGCTGGTGCTCGCGCTGCTCGCCGTGGCCGTGCGTCTCACCTGGTCGGGGCTCCCGGTCGTGCTCCTGCTGGCCCTCGAGCTGTGCACCCTCGGCGCGGCGTGGCTCATCCTGAGGCTGTCGTCCGAGGAGACGGCCGAGCTGCTCGTCGACGGCCCGGCGGGGCTCGTGCGGGCGCGCCTCCGCGGGCGACACATCTGGTCGGGGCGCACGCTCCAGCTGCGCTTCGAGGGCCCGGACCGACTCCTGCGCCTGTACGCGGGCATGGTGGCGGGCCACGGCTTTCGTCGCCTCGAGCTCGGTTTGTGTCTGGAAGAGGGGAGCTTCGGCGTTGAGCCGCTGCGGGGGTTCGGGCCCGGATTCTCGATCGAGGGCATCGATCGCCGGGACGAGGTCGAGGCGCTCGCCGAGGCGCTCGCGCGCCGGCTCGGCGTCGGCTTGACGGTCGAGGTGGACGACGCCGTGGCCTATCAGGTCCGGCTCAGCCGGCGCAGCTCGCCGCCGCCGGCGCTGGTCCAGGAGACCCGCGGCTATCGGGACGCGCCGCGACTGCCGGGCCTTCCGCGCGATCGGGCCCCGGGCTTCGAGGAGCCGCGGAGCTTGCCGCCGGCGCTCGACACCAGGGATCTGGCGCTCGAGTTTCGCGAGCAGATCGTTCGCACCAGCGACGGCCGGCTAGCGATGGAAACGCCGGGCATGATGCTCGCGCAGGCGTGGCCGACGATCTCCAGGATCGCCGGGGCCGTGCTGGGGGTGGCGCTCGTCGGGGTCGCCGTGGCGTGGCGGATGGGGGACACACCCTGGACCGGGATCTTCGTCAGCCTGGCGGGCGTGCTGTTCACGATCATCTATGTGCTCACGCTCGTCGCGGTGTTCACGGCGATCTGCGCGACCGCGAGCGCGCTGTGCTACGTGATCGTCGTGACGCTGGCGCGCGTGGTGGACCCGCGTCCTCGATGGTTCAACACCTTGCCGCTGCGTCGCTGGCGGCTGGCGACCGGCGCGCTCGCAGGCCACGCGTTGCGAGGCTTTCGCTGGCAGTCCGGTGAGGTGCGGGCCGTGGTGCTCGTCGAGCGCGAGCGCAAGGAGACCTCTCGGGTCCGCCTCAAGATCTACCGCTGGTGCGAGCTGCACCTGCGCACCAGGCTGGGCTGGGTCCGGCTCGCGCAGACCCCCGAGCAGCAAGCGCCACCGACGCAGCGCCTCGAGCTGCCGCCGGCGATCGTCGCGCTCGCGGTCGAGGTCGCGCGTGAGCTCGACGCGCCGGTGCGCTGGGTGCCCTGAGCGCGCCCGATGGCTCAGCCCGCGGGCGGCGGCGCGATCGAGTCGGCGAAGGCGGCGAACGCCGGCTCCCACACCGCGAGGGTGTCACCGGCGCCGACCGCCTTGAAGAAGTAGGGGTCGCCGGCGCCCTCGACGATGACGCCGAACATGCGCGAATTCGGCTCTCTGTAGAGATCGGGCGAGCCGGGCATCACGGGCGCGACGTTGGTGCCGGTGATGTCGACGCGGGTGATCGTCAGCGGCGGACGCAGGGCCGTCTGCACCTTGGCCTCGGTCTGCGGAGCGCCCTCGGCGGTCACGAACTGGGCCTTCCAGCGGTTGACGTTGGAGGCCGCATCGCCGCCGCCGCCCTTGAAGCGCGACACGATCAGCGTGACCTCGCCGCCCGGGCCCGGCAGGATGAACTCGGCCAGGCGCATCTCGTTCGAGCCGGGCTTGCGCGTCCACTCGGTCGGCACCGAGAAGACGAGACCCTCGACCGTCTCACTGCGCAGCTCGCCGCTCGGCGTCACCGGCTGCGGGTTCACCGGGGGGCGCACCTTCGGGGCCGCGGGCGTGGGCGTGCCGGTCGCGTGCGGATCAGCGTGCGGGTCCACCGGCATTGCCCCGTGCGGGTTCGCGGGCACGGTGGCAGCCTCGGCCGGCTTCGCGGGAGCGACCTTGCCGGCGTCCTTACCGGCGTCGGTGGGTGAGCAGGCGAGGGCGGTCAGGGTGATGCAGGTGCAGAGCAGGCGGCGCATGGGGATCCTCGCGCGGAGAGTACCAGGCCGGGGCCGCCCCCGAAACCGTGCCGCTGAGACTCGTACAGCCGACACTCTTGAGGTTGAGCACGCTGCGATGTCCACGCGGCTGAGGCTGCTGAGCGCCTCACGTTCCTCGCGGCGGGGAGCGTCTTTTAGATCTTACGCGGGCGCTCGAGCCACGGCGCGGGCTCAAACTCGCCGGTCGGCACCACCTGAGAGAGCACCCACTCGACGATCTGTGCGGGTCGCAGCGGCGGAAGTGGAACCCGTACCTTGGGCTCTGTGTCGAGCGTCGGCGCGACGTGGCAGTGGAGCGCCGCGTGGCCGCAGGCTCCGAGACCGTCCCGATCGCCGTTCGGGTGCTTGCCCTCCTCGAGGTCGTGCGGAAGGTGGACAGCGAACTCCAGCGGGGTGTCGTCGTGCCGGATCCCCGTCAGCATCACCGCGAGCTCTTGCAAGTGATCGCGCTTGCGATCGAAGCGGAGGAGCACCGTGAGCCGGGCGTGCTTGAGTGCCACGGCGCGACGTGTTGGTTCGGGCAAGGTGTCGAGCGTCAGCGCTTCGCCCGCTCGATCACGCGTCAGCGTGTAGGTGACGGAGGTCCTGGGATCGCGGGCCTCTAGCAAGCGCGCCGAAGCGTTGCGCTTGAAGAGCGCGTAGTGCTCCTCGGAGTGGCGGACGAAGACCTGACGGACCTCGTTCGCGGCCTCTCGATCGTTCATGTGACGCAGTGTGGTGTGCTGCTGATAAAGATCGAACCAGGCCTTCATCGCCGCTCCAGCGTAAAGGCCCAAAATGCCCGCGCATAGTGTTCCGCCGTGCGAGGGACTTCGTCGCCACGCCAGCGGGCGAGCCACGCTTCGGGCTCTTCGCCGGTCTCGTCGCAAAAGACCGTGCGTTCGGCTTCGACGTCGAGTTCGGCCAATTGCTCCGGATCGACGTCGCTGCCACTCGCCCAACTCCATGCGCTCGGAGCCTCGAGCGCGAGGGTACGATGCCCGTCGCCGTCCCGGAGCAGGAAGAGCACGATCGGCTGGGTCCGCGGGGGCTCCAGGGCCTGATCGCGGCATGCATCGAGCTCTCGTACAACCTCGGCCTCGTCGACCGGGATGAGGAGGGCCATGTGCTCGGGGCGGTCCAGGGCCTCGCGGACCGACGCGGTGCGAAATGCCCGGGCGCTGGTCGAAACCAGGCTCTCGACCTCGCGGACCAGCCACTCCCGTAGGTCGAGATCGGGGCAGGTGACGATCGCCAGGCCGCCCTCGTCGCGCTCGATCGCGCCAGCCAGCGCGACGCCTGGTTCACGCATGGCCGGCGAGCCCTAGCAGCGGGCGGACGAGCGGGTGAACGTCGATCGACCACGCGGACCCGCGTGCTCGCTCGAGGATGATGCCGCGGGCAAGAAGACGGATCTTCCGATCGAGCGCCATCTCTCTCCCATCGCTGCCGAGCACCTGATGGATCGCCTTCGTGTCGCCGGGTAAGAGCGCCCGGCGGTAGCTGTCGGTTTGATCCGCCACTGCGTCGGCCAGATCTTGCATCTGCGGCCATTCGTCGCCGCGACGGATCTGGGCGTACTGGGCGGCGTCGGCGATGAGCTGGAGGAATGTCCGCGGAAGACCGCCACTCCAGCGAGCAGCGTCAAGGATGAGAGCACGCCGCTGCGTCACATCTTCACGCGCTCGTTCGATGTCCGTGGAGATCGTCCCGACGATCGTCCCCGGGTCGAAGTACTCGGAAGGCAGCCCCAGTCGGTGGGCGAGGATGTCGAGGAGGAAACGACGGCCTGGCTCACCGGGGTCGCCTTCGACCTCGCAAGCGGGCACGGGCACGATGTGGGCGCCCGGGCGGATGACCTCGTCGGAATTTCCGAAGGCTGCGAACCACGGGACTACGACGACGAGGTCGACCTCATCGCCGAGCTCGGCGAGCGCCGCCAGCACCTCCATGGCTTTCGGGCCCTCGGGTAGCTTCTCCAATCCATCCAGCAAGAGGGCGACACGCCCCTCGGGGGCGAGCCGCGCGACCTCGCCGATCGCGGCGCGAGCGAGAGATCTCCCGCTGCCCCGGAACGGTGCGGGGATGGCGTTCGGGAACATTGCTTTGAGCGAAGCCGCCGCTGCCGCCGATTTGAAGCTCTGGTCTATGACGCCGGCCTCGACGAGGGAGGCTCTGAGGTCGCGTGAAACGTTGGGCCCGATCGACTCACCCAGCGAACCTGCGATGCGAAGCAGCGTCTGCTCCGCCGTGAGCTGGCGAAGGTTCTCTTTGCGGTCGATCTGGACCAGGCAGGCGAAATGTGTGGTGCCGTGGAGGAGCGTGGCGGCGTGGGCGAGCTCCGTGCTCTTGCCGACTCCCACCGGGCCAGTCACGAGGACGGTGGATGTCCCGGCGGCGACCTGCCGAGCGATCCGTTCGGCGAACCCGGACGGCGGTGCGACGTACCCGGTCTCGCCTGGGGCCAGCGGTCGATGTGGCGCTAGCGCCCTCCAGTTCAGACTCATGACACCCCGTAGCAACTCTTAGCGGCTCTTGTGTAGGCGGTCAACACGTGGGGAGGCGAGCCGAGGGACCCGTCTTTGCGTCTGAAGCGCGTGCGAGTTCGGTTCGCTGTGCGGCGCTCAGCCGCGGCCTTCGCGGTGGCCGCACTCGTCGACCAACGCCCGGATCACCGGGTCATTCGGACAGGCGTCGCGCAGGGCAATCAACGCGAGCTCGGCCTCGGCGAGCTTGCCGGCCAGCATCTGGTCGACGGCGGCCACGACGGCGGCCCGACTGGCTCGCTTGGCGGCGCGCAGCTCGGCCGGGTCGCCGGCGAAGACCTCATACACGACGACCGGGTGGCTCTTGCCGGGGACCACGTAGTCGCCGAGCGGGCGGGTGTCGGCCTGCATGTCGGACGGCAGCCGATCGTACACGGCGGCGCTGATCAGGAGGTCGGCGCTGAAGCGTCGGGTGAGGCGCTCGATGCGGGCGGCGGCGTTGACGGCGTCGGAGACGACGGTGGACTCCATGCGGCCGGCGGCGCCGACGAGGCCGAGGGTGACAGGGCCGAGGTGCACGCCGACGCCGACGTCCGCGCCGAGCTCGCGGGTGCGCTGGACGACGCCGAGGGCGCTGATGACGGCCTGCGCCGGGGCGTCCGGGAACAGGGCCATGAGGCCGTCGCCGAGGTACTTGTCGACCACGCCGCCGGCGTCGTGGATCGCCGGGACGATGGCGGCGAAGAACTGATTTAAAAACTCGAAGGTGGCCGCCGGGCTCTGCTGTTCGGCGCGGGCGGTGAAGGAGCGCAGGTCGACGAACACGACCGTCATCTCGCGCTGGATCTGGTCGCCGAGCGCGACCATCGTCGCGTCGCCGCTGCCCATCAGCTCGAGCAGGCGCTGCGGCACGAAGCGCGCGAACGCCTGCGACATCGTGACCTGACGGTGGTGCAGGCGATGGTTCTCGAGCGCCACCGAGGCGTTCTGGCAAAACAGCTCGATCAGGCGCTGGTCCCAGGGCCCGAGCTCGCCGAGGCCCTCCATGAACACCGCCGCCCAGATCTCCTCGTCGCGGAAGATGCCGAAGATGTTGTAGGACGTGCGCAGCACCGGGGTGCGCGTGCGCAGCATGGTGGTGATGTCTCGCCACACCTCCTCGTCGACGACGTGGCTGACCGGCTTGCCGACGAAGTCGTGGAAGCGGCCGGTGCCGGCGATCACGGTCGGGGAGGTCGTGACGAGGTCGAGGCCGAGGCCGTGGCCCTGGAAGAACATCGCGCTCTCCTGGGGGCTGACGAGCGCGGAGAGCTGGTGAAGCACGCCGGTGATGAAGTGGTCGACCGACTGGCGCTCGAACAGCGCGGCGGTGGAGCGCACGATCTGCTCGAGGCCGAACTTGTGCGACTCGATGGTGCACAGATCGCGATACGAGCGCACCGCGCCGATCACGGTCGTGGTCAGGCGCTGGGCGGTGATCTCGGTCTTGTCGCGGTAGTCGTTGATGTCGTAGTCGAACATCACCCGCTGCTCGGGCGCGTGGCCGGGTTGACCGGTGCGCAGGACGATGCGGACGCGCGAGTTGCCGAGGATGTTGCGGATCCACCGCACGAGCTCGAGGCCGGCGTTCTCCGACTCCATGACGACGTCGAGCAGGATCACCGCGATGTCGAGGTGGCTCTGCAACACCACGCGGGCGGCGCTCGCCGATTGAACTGACAGGATCGCCAGCGGGTGGCCGTCGATGCGCAGGTCGCCGACGGCCAGGCGGGTGACGTCGTGGATCGCCGGCTCGTCGTCGACCACCAGCAGCTTCCACACCCGGGCGCTCGAAGGCTCCGGGCCCGGGACGTCGTCGGCGAACACGAGCGCGTCGAGGTCGTCGGGGGTGGCGGTCATCGCTTGGGCTCCACTCGGATCGGCAGGCGGATGGTCACGCGGGTGCCCTGGTTCGGCGTCGAGCTCACCTCGATGGTGCCACCCAGCAGGTCGGTGACGAGGTTGTGGACGATGTGCATGCCGAGGCCGCTGCCGCCGCGCCCGCGCTGGGTCGTGAAGAACGGATCGAAGACCCGGCGCAGCACCGCGGGCTCCATGCCGACGCCGTCGTCCCGGCAGACCAGCCATGCGCCGTTGTCCCCGTCGCGGTCGACCTCGATCGTGACGGTGCCGATCTGGTCGCCGGGGAAGGCGTGCACCAGCGCGTTCTGGACCAGGTTGGTGCACACCTGCGAGATCGCGCCGACGAAGGTGGTCAGCTCGACCTGGGCCTTGACGTCGATGATCACCCGGTGGCGCGTGCGGCGGTACAGCGGGCCGAGGCTGGCGATGACTTCGCGGACATAGGGGCCGAGCACGACGGTCCGCTCGGCCTCGCTCGACTGGTCGACCGCGATCTGCTTGAAGTTGCCGATCATGTCGGCGGCGCGGCGCAGGTTGCCGAGGGTCATGCGCGCGGCCTCCTGCGCCTGCGCGAGCCCGTACTGCAGGTCCTGGCGGCGCAGCGTGCCGGCGAGAAAAGCCTCCTCGACCTCGCGCAGGCGGTCGCCGGCGAGCGAGGCGGCGGTGACGGCGACGCCGAGCGGGGTGTTGATCTCGTGGGCGACGCCAGCGACGAGGCCGCCGAGCGCGGCCAGCTTGTCCTTGCGGATCAGCTCCTCACGGGTGGCGTCGAGCACCTTGTTGAGCTTGGCGACGTAGACATCGGCGGTCAAGAACGAGGCCTCCGAGCTGACCGCGTCGACCCAGCGCACGATCGGCAGCGCCAGCTCCGGAGCGATGTTCTCGCGCACCAGCAGCCGCAGCAGACCCTCGCGGAAGCTGACGAAGCCGCGCAGCAGCGTCGATACGCTGAACTTCAGGTTCGAGCGGTTCGAGGTCACGACCTCGATGAACTCGTCGCGCGCGCGGGTGTCGCCGGTGAGCAGCTGGGCCTGATACATGCGCAGGGTGCTGGCGACGAGCGTGCGGGTCTCCGCATACGGACGCGCCGACAGGTCCTCGCGCGCCTCGGCCCGGACCCACGCCGTACCGGCATCGACGATCTCCTCGGCATGCTCCGCGAGCAGTTGCCGCAACGTGGACAATGCAGCTTCCAAAGATCACCGCGGCCGGACGCGGGCCAATGTACGCCGGGCCCGGAAGCGCGGACAAGGGCCCGCGCGCGGCCCCGGTCCGAACGCAGTTTGAGCCCCTAAAACGCCGATTCCGGCAGTTCCATCAGCTCGAGCGTGTTCTGCTCGATCAGCTTGCGCGTCAAGGTCAGGCCCGGGAGCACGTTGCGGGCGTAGAAGCGCACCGCGGCGAGCTTGCCGTCGTAGAAGTCGTGCTCGCTCTCGTGGGCCGTCTGGCGCGCGGCGTGGGCGACGGTCGCTTGACGCACGAGCAGCCAGCCGATGACGACCTCGGCGGTGGCGAACAGCACACGGTTGCCTTGCAGACCGACGTGGTAGACCGACTCGCCGAGCTTGCCGAGCAGGGCCTGGTAGATTCCCTGGAGATCGATCAGGGCGCGGCTGAGTGCGGCGTGTTCGACGCCCAGCGGGCCGTCGGGGTCGATGCCGCCGAGGGTGCCCTGGACCCGCTCCATCAGGCCGCGCAGGGTCTGGCCGCCGTCGCGTGCGACCTTACGAAACACCAGGTCGAGGGCCTGGATGTGGGTCGTGCCCTCGTAGAGGGTGTCGATCTTCTGGTCGCGGATGAACTGCTCGATCGGGTAGTCGGTGACGTAGCCCGAGCCGCCGTAGCACTGCAGGGACACCGCGAGCAGCTCGTAGACCTTCTCCGAGCAGTAGCCCTTGCACAGCGGGAGCAGCAGGTCGTTGAGCTTGTCGAGCTCGGCGGCGGCGGTGCTGCCGTGACCGCCGAGCAGCAGGACCTCGTCCTGGATCGACGCGGTGAACAGGCACAGGGCGCGCATGCCCTCGGCGAAGCACTTTTGCAGCATCAACATGCGGCGCACGTCGGGGTGCTGGATGATGCGCACGCGCGGGGCGGTCTTGTCGTTGGCGCGCAGCAGGTCCGCGCCCTGGACGCGGATCTTGCAGAACTCGAGGGCGTTGAGGTAGGCCGCCGAGAGCGTCGCCATCGACTTGCAGCCGACCGCCATGCGCGCGTGCTCGATGACGTGGAACATCTGGCGGATGCCGTCGTGGACCTCGCCGACCAGCAGGCCGCGCGCGGGGGCCTTCTCGCCGAAGGTCAGCTCGCAGGTCGCCGAGCCCTTGAGGCCCATCTTGTGCTCGATGTTGGTGCAGACCACGCCGTTGCGCTCGCCGAGCGAGCCGTCCTCGTTGACCCAAAACTTGGGGACGATGAACATCGACAGGCCCTTGGTGCCGGCGCCGTGGCCCTCGGGGCGGGCGAGCACGAGGTGGATGATGTTCTCGGTGCCGTCGAAGTCGCCGTTGGTGATGAAGCGCTTGACGCCCTCGATCTCCCAGACGTCGTCCTTGATGTGGCGGGCCTTGCTGCGGCCGGCGCCGACGTCGCTGCCGGCGTCGGGCTCGGTCAGCACCATCGACGCGCCCCAGTGGCGCTCGATCATGTTGCCCAGGAAGCGCTGCTTCTGCGCCGGCGTGCCGAGGTCCTCGATCACCCGGGCGATCACCGTGCCGAGCATGTAGAACGCCGCGGTCGCGTTGGCGGCGACCGTCAGCTCGAAGCTCGACCAGGCGATCGTCGCCGGCGCTCCGGTGCCGCCGACCCGCTCCGGTAGACCCATCAAGTGCCACTCGTTGTCGTAGTGGGCCTTGAGCGACTGCTTCAGCGGCTCCGGCAGATGCACGTCGCCGTTCGCGTCCAGCACCAGCGGCACCCGGTCGCTCGCCACCCAGCTCGGCGCGAGCTCCTTGCCGCAAAATTGCTCGTAGGCCGCGAGCGTGGCGCGGGCCGTGTCCTCGTCGAGCGACTGAAACTCGCCCTTGCCGAGGATGCGCTCGCCGATGTCGAGCACCTCGAAGAGGTTGAAGAAGATGTCGCGGAGGTTGGTCTTGAAGTGCTGGGCGTTGCTCACGTTGGCCTCGAACGTTGTTTGCGCCGGACCACCGGGCGCAGCCGCACCGTCGGCAGCACCTCGCGTGTTTTCAGATTTTGCCGCAATTGTCAACGCCGCAACGCGTCATGACCGGCTCCGGCGGGCTGCGTCCGGCTGCGTCCGGCTCGATGTCCCGGATGGCGTCGGGCCCGCGGCCGGTCGCCCGCGGTCACGTACGGGGGCTCTGGCCGTGGATTCGCCCCGGAGCCGGATTCGCAGTACGATCGGGCTCTTCCATGTGTCGCATCTTCGGGTTTCGCTCGGTCATGCAGAGCCAGGTGCACCGCAGCCTCGTGAGCGCCGACAATGCGTTCATGCGGCAGAGCGAGCGGCACCCGGACGGCTGGGGCGTCGCGTACTACCTGGCCCAGGCGCCGCACGTGGTGAAGGGCGCGTCGGCGGCCTTCGGCGACCAGCTTTTTAAACACGTGTCGGGCATCGTGACCTCGGAGACGGTGCTCGCGCACCTGCGCAAGGCGACCCAGGGCGAGCTGTCGACGATCAACACCCACCCGTTTCAGTACGGGCACTGGGTGTTCGCCCACAACGGCAACATCGCCGGCTTCGCGGAGATCCGCGACGTCCTGCTGGCCAAGATCCCCCCGGTGCTGCGCCGCTTCATCCTCGGCACCACCGACAGCGAGGTGCTGTTCTACCTGCTGCTCGGGAAGATGGCCCAGCGCTGCGAGCTGCACCGCCCCGGCTATCCGCTGGCCGACATCGCGGCCTCGGTCCGCGAGACCGTCGCCGAGATCTCCGCGCTCGCCGGGCCGATCTGCGAGGACAGCGGCGGCTCGCCGAGCCTGACCTACCTGACCTTCGTGCTCACCAACGGCCACGCGATGCTCGCCCACCAGGGCGGCAAGGAGCTGTACTTCAGCACCCACAAGGCCCGCTGCCCCGAGCGCGACACCTGCCCGCACTTCGCACCCGAGTGCGAGACGCCCGCGGACCACGGCTTCATCAGCCACCTCCTGCTGTCCAGCGAACCACTGCAAGGCGACAACGTCTGGGTCGAGATGCGCCCCCGTGAGATGATCGGCGCCGACGCTCGCATGCAGGTCCAGCGCTTCCTCCCCTGACCCTGGACTACCCATGACACGCCTCCTGATCACCGTCTCACTGCTGCTCGCGGCCTGCCGTCACGACCTCGACGCCGCACGCGCGCCCCTGTTGCGTGAGCTGTGCGAGGGCTACTGCCCCGACCGCGTCGCCTGCGTCGCTGATGGTTTCTTCGGCGGCGAGGTCGACACCTGCGTCGAGCGCTGCGTCGGTGAGGAGCGCTTCCTCGAGGACAACGCCTGCGGCGAGGCCTCGTTCGCTACGCTCGAGTGCCTCGCGGCGCTCGAGTGCGCGGAGCTGCCGGCCGCGGTGCAGGCAGCGGCGAGCAGCGACGAGAGCGTCGGTTGCCGCGCGGAGCTGCTCGAAGAGCAGAGGGTCTGCGACTTCAGGCCGCGCTACTGACCTCACGCCGCGCGCTGGGCGGCCTCACGCTGCGCGCTGGGCGGCCTCACGCTGCGCGCTGGGCGGCTTCACGCCGCGCGCATGAGCGGCGCTGCCACGCCGGTCATTTCGGCGCGCTCAGCCCGGGGGCGGAGTTGGCGTTGAGGCGGGCGAGGAAGGCGTCGGCCATGGATTGCACGTCCGAGCCGCTCAGCCGCTCTTCCTTGGCGATCTCGTAGACCTTCAGGTCGGCGGTCGGCAGCTCCTCGAGGAAACGGCTCGGCTTGCAGGGGATCTCCGCGCCGCGCTGCAGGCGGGTCGCCGCGCGCATCAGGTACAGGTGGTCACGCGCGCGGGTGATGCCGACGTAGAACAGCCGCCGCTCCTCCTCGATGTCGCCGGCGATCGCGTCGCTGATGCGGGGCGACGCGACCCGCTTGTGCGGCATCGTGCCCTCCTCGCAGCCGATGATGAACACGTGCGGCCACTCGAGGCCCTTCGCGCTGTGCATCGTCGCCAGGGTCACCTGGCCGCGACCGGGCCCGTCCTCGGGCTCATCCTTGTCCTTTTTGTCCTGATTCATCGCCTGGAAGAAGTCGTTCCAGCGCGGGCGCCCGCCCTTGGCCTTGGCGCGCTGCTCGAAGCGACCGAGGCTCTCGAACATCCACTCGACGTTCTCCCAGCGGGCGGCGGCGGCCTCGGCGGAGCCGTTCTCCTTGGCGAGGTGGGCCTTGAGGCCGACGTTGTCGATCACGCTGCGCAGCGCGCCGGAGGCCGAGCCGCTGGCATAATAGTGGGCCTGGCCGCGCTTGATCTGACCTGAGAACTGGACCAGCGACGCGGCGGCGCGCCCCGGCAGCTCGGGGATCTCCGGGCTGCGGTGGATGGCCTCCATCAGCGCGAGGCCGTGGCGGCGGGCGAAGTCGGTCAGATACTCGAGGGTCTTGAGGCCGACCCCGCGCGAGGGCACGTCGAGCGCGCGGCGCACGGACTGGTCGTCCTGCGGCGCGACGATCGCCTTGAGATAGGCGAGCACGTCCTTGACCTGCTTCTTGTCATAAAACGCCTGGCCGCCGAGCACGCGGTAGGCGATGCCGTGCTCTTGCAGCAGCGCCTCGACCGGGTCGCACAGGCGCGACGAGCGATAGAGAACGGCGATGTCCTCGGGGCGCGCGCCCTGCTCGTGGATGAGGCGATAGATGTGCTTGCCGACCCAGCGGGTCTCCTGGTCGCCGTCGGCCGCGACCACCAGCTGCACGGCCTCGCCGCCGCGGCGCTGGGGGATCAGCACCTTGTCGTGGCGGGTCTTGTTGTTGCAGATCAGCTCGTTGGCGCAGCGAAGGATCGGCGCGACCGAGCGGTAGTTCTGCTCGAGCTTGATCGTCACGGCGCTCGGGAAGTAGAGGTCGAAGCCGAGGATGTTGGCGACCTTCGCTCCGCGCCACCCGTAGATCGCCTGGTCGTCGTCACCGACCACGCACAGGTTCTCGCGCGGACCGGCGAGCCAGCGCACCATCTCGAACTGCGCGCGGTTGGTGTCCTGATACTCGTCGACCATCAGGTACTGAAACTTCGACTGCCAGTACGCGCGCGCGTCCAGGTCCTGCTCGAGCACGTGGGCGATGCGGGTGATCAGGTCGTCGAAGTCGACCGAGCCGAGGGTCTTCAGCCGCTCCTCGTAGGGCCCGTAGGCGGCCGCCGCGATCTCGTCGTATTCGGTCTCGTGGTCGAGCTCCAGCGCCTGCTCCGGGGTGATGAACTCGTTTTTCCACAGCGAGATGCGCTGCACCACCGCCCCGAGGTCGAAGCGCCGATCGGCGCCGGCGCCCCCCTGGCCGAGGTCGCGCAGGGCCGTGCGCACGACCCCATAGACGTCGCCCTGGTCGAGGATCGAGAAGCGCTTGGGGACCCCGAACTGGTCGGGCTGCTCGCGCATCATCGCCGAGCCGAGGCTGTGGAAGGTGCCGAGCACCAGCGCGTCGGAGGCCTTGCCG